>JAKJAB010000232.1:0-5617 GCA_022707725.1 Chloroflexota bacterium
AGGGTGTTCAGGTGCTGGTCGAGCAGATCAGCCCACCAGACCAGCTCGCCGGCCTGCATCGTGTACAAATCGTCGTAATCCAGGTCGAGCGGCTGGGTGGGGTTGGCATTGTATAGAGCGTATTCGGTGCCGGCCCAAATATTGTTGCGGGCAGTAAGCTGCGTCCACGAGCCAGGCGAAAAAAGAGCGAAGCCGTTGCCGTTGGGTAGAGCAGCATCGCCGGTGTTGTGGAACAAAAACATTGGCCCTGATTGATCGTAGCCGGAGTTGAATTTGAAAGGAAAGCCGGAATAATCACTGTTGCCCGCCCCGGTGTTGTAGATCAAGTTGCGCACGGCGTATACCGGCCCGTCGTACACCGGAGCCAGCGAGATGCCCACCAGCACGTCGTGAAACGTATTACCCCAAATGCGTAGATTGCTGCACCGCCCATCTGTCTCCATCCCATCGTCGCCAGCGCGGTAGACCAGGTTTTCGTAGACATCGGTCTCGTTGGTCACAGCGGCGCTGGATTCCGGGCAAGCGCCAAAGCCGTCGAAGGAATCGTGGAAGACGTTCCGGCGGATAACGGTACCGCGCCCATCCACCGGATCGTAGAACCGTATGCCGCCGGTTTCCAGTTCGGCGCCCTCCTTCACCGCGTCCCAAGGCCAGTTGAAGAGCGTGTCGTAGAACACATTGTCCTGGATCACGTTGCGGTGCGACGTGCGCTTGATGCCGATCCCTAAATCGTTGATAGCAAAGGTGCAATCCTGTACCAGATTGTCGCTGGCGTTGTTGAAATAGATCGCCTTGGCATAATCGCCCTGCCCATAATGGCGAAAGGTCAGGTCGAGAAAATAGATGTAGTTCCGTTCGACCATAAAAGCGCGGTTGTAACGTGAGACGACCATCGGCACACCGCCGGGATTGGCATCCCCGGCCAGGCGCACGTACAGCGTCGTGTCGCTGGCGTAGAAGCCGGGAATGCCCCAGGCCAGGCTTTGCAAGTCGGACAGGCTTTGATACGGGTAGAGACGCTGCCCGTTCGCGGTGACCAGGTGCGGATCGGGCGCGCTCACGGTGGTGTAATAGACGCCACCGCCCTGCGCGACCCAACTGAACGGCCCCGCGTAACCGCCGTCCAGCACCGCCGCTCCACCCGGCTGGCCCCGAATGACGATCGGCGCGCCGTCCGCACCCGAGCGCGGCACAGCGATCTCGCCCTGCGCATAGACGCCATCGAGTAGAACGACCTCGTCGCCGGCCTGGGCCAGACCCAAGCCGGTTGCCAGGGAACAAGGCGCAGCGGATGCACACGTCGTCCCGCTGCCGGAAGGCCCGACATAGTAGGCGTGGTTCGGCGCGGGGATCACAATCTCGGCGCGCGTCGACGCCGTAGCGGACACGGTCGTGTTGTCCAACGGCCCGCCGTCGGGATCGTCGAAGGTGACGCGCACATCATAGGCCGTGCCCGGCGTCAACCAGAACAGGCTGCCCACAAAGCGCGTGCTCGTGATACGCGAAAGCGGAAAGCCCGGCAGATACGCTTCGCTCCCACTGACGCGATACGCAACCTGCGCCGTCGCATCACCATCGGGATCGTCGGCAGCGCCCAGGGTGACGATCACGCCCATCGCGTGGAAGGTGCCATACAGGTCCAACGAGGCGGCAGCGCGCACCGGACACGCCGGCAGCAGAACCAAAGTCAAAATCAGAAACCAGCCAGTCATTCCTCTTTTCATCGTCGCCACATCCTTTCTTCATCTGACTAGATCGTCGTGCATCATAGATGTGCCAGCACTAAACTCTTTTGCGGTATGACCATACAGGTTGCTAAATAGCCTGTAATAGTATATCATTGATCGGGATAGGTTGATGAGTTTGTTAAACAATTAGCCAAACTTTTGACAAGGAGTGACCTATGGCGCGTCGAATTGTGCTTGCTTTGATGATCGCCTCGCTGGTGTTGATCGCGTTTTTGGTCGTTCGGGCTATCCTGGCGCCCATCATCAGATTGCCCTGCATTCCGATGACCCTGACAACATTTACTCTGACCCTGTGGGTGTTCAGCCTATGTCACGCCGTTTATGCGCTTGGCTGGCGGCAAGCCCTGATTTTCTTTGTCCTCAGCGCCGTTATCTCGTGGCTGTATGAGCAGATCGGCGTCGAAACCGGCCTGATCTACGGCCCGTATCACTACACCGACAGGCTGGGCTTCAAGCTGGGCCACGTGCCCGTGCTGATCCCGATCGCCTGGTTTATGATGATCTATCCAAGCTATGTCATCGCCAACCTGATCGGAGCAGGAAAACCCACCGGTTCAGGCGACAATCTGCTGCAAATCGTCTGGCTATCCGCGCTGGGGGCGATGACCATGACCGCATGGGACCTGATCATGGACCCAGGCATGTCCAGTCCGCCCACGCAGGCCTGGATATGGCACGAGGGAGGCCCATACTTCGGCGTGCCGCTACAAAACTTTGTCGGCTGGCTGCTCACCACCTTTACGATCTATCTGGTTTATCGTCTGATCGAACGGCGAATCGGTTTGCAGCCATTGGGAGCGATGACGACGGCCCTGGCTGTGCTGCCGCTCCTCGCCTACGCCTTGATCATGACCGGCTATTTGCTCCCTGGAAGCAGCGATACGGGCGAGGCTTTGCGCGTCATCACCCTGTTTGCCATGGGCTTTCCGGTGTTAGCCGCGACCGGGCGGTTGTTCAGCCAGACACCACAAATCACAAACAAACCAGCCTGACCGCCAACCCGGCAATGGCCACCGTACCCTTTGCACCAACGGCAGATACACGAACCGATCTGTCGGCATCATCCGCACCGCGCCGGTCAGGAAAGGCGCACCGTCGAGCATAGCATCGAGGGTCACCGTGTACCGGACGTAATTGGTCAGCCCGGTCAACGTGTAAGCGCGGAGGTCGAGAAGCGCATCGTATCCGCCTGCGTCCACGCCCCTTCGATGCGCGCCACGGCGATCTTGTCCTGACCGACCAGATCGCCATTCGGCAAACCGCCAAAGGCGGCCTCCCAGGCGAAAAGTGAGGTGTAACACGGATACGGCCCGCTGTATCCACTGCACGTCTGGCGGATCACGGCGGTCGCTTCCTCTGCCGGCGCCCCTTGCAATACTGCCCCCACCGCCCCCCCCTCACCGGCGCCAACACCAGCAGCACAAGCGCGTCAAATAACTTGCGAGTTTTCATTATGCGATTCCCTTTCAGCAACAATAACCATTATATTCCTTATCCTGGCCCAAGAAAATGGAACGCCCGCATTTGATTGACGATCCACAAAGCCGTTATATCATCAAGTCAGGAATCCACACACAACAAAAGGAGAAACCCATGACGACAACATTTACCACCCAAACCGTCACCGACGGCGTTTGGTACATCAAAGACGAGCGCGGCGGGGTGATGTACCTCGTCGCCGGGACGGAGCGCGCGCTGCTCATCGACGCCGGTTTCGGCGTGGACGGGCTGGCCGCACACGTCGCCACACTCACCGATTTACCCGTCAGCGTCGTGAACACGCACTATCATATGGATCACACAGGCGGCAACAAGGACTTCAGCGAAGCCTACATCCACACGGAAGACGCGCCGCTGGTGCAGGAATCGCCCGTCAAGCTCATCCCCATCTACGACGGCTACACCTTCGACCTGGGCGGGCGGGCGCTGCGCGTCATCGCCGTTCCGGGACACACGCCCGGCTCGATTTGCCTGCTGGACAAAACTGCGCGGATGCTCTTTACGGGGGATTCACCGCCGCATGGCGCGGTGATGCTGCACCTGCCCGCCTCGTTGACCGTGCAGGCGTTCTTCACCAGCATGCGGCGGCTGCGGACGTTCGCCGGTGAGTTCGACACAATCGCGCCCGCGCACGGAGAGCCGCACCCCGTGGGGACGCGCATCGACGACCTCATCGCGTGCGCGGCGCGCGTCCTCGACGGCGATCTGGTCGGCAAGCCAGAAACGACCCGCTTCGGCGAGTGCCTGCGGGCGGAATATGGCAGCGCGAGCCTGATGTACCCACCGGACAGGTTACGCTCCCGCTGGGGCGAAGGCGACAGCATCGTTTCGCCGGAAATCCACGCGGACCGCAGCGCCACCCTGCGCGTCAAAGCGCCGGGCGCACAGCGCGTGCTGCTCAGCGCGACGACGATCCTCAACGCCCTGGGCAGCGCCGACAGCAACATCGCCTTCCCCGAAAAGGACGCGGACGGCGTCTGGTCGCTCACACTGCCGCCCCTGCCGCCCGACATCTACGACTACAGCTTCCTCATCGACGGCGTCAGCTTCACCGACCCGAACAACCCCGACGCGCAAACCGGCTTCATGGCCCCGCGCAGCCTGCTCATCATCCCGCACGAGACAGGCGAGAACTATTTCGACGCGCGGGACACGCCGCACGGGACGCTCCACCGCCACTACTACACCTCGCGGACGCTCGGCGACGTGCGCGACGTCTACGTCTACACGCCGCCCGGCTACGAACAGAACCCCGACGCGACCTATCCCGTGCTCTATCTGCTGCACGGCGCGGGCGACGTCGCCGGGACGTGGGCGATGCTAGGCCAGGCGCATCTGATTATGGACAACCTGCTCGCCGAAGGCAACGCCGAACCGATGATCATCGCTATGCCGTTCGGTCACGCATTGCCGCGCTCCGTCCCGTGGGCCGAACGCTGGCAGAAGAACACGCCGCTCTTCGAGCAGGACCTGCTCACTGACGTGCTGCCGCTGGTCGAATCCACGTATCGCGTGCGGGCGGATCGGGAGCATCGCGCTATCGCCGGGCTGTCGATGGGCGGCGGGCAGGCGGATCACATCGGCCTGGGACGCCTCGACCTGTTCAGCCACGTCGGCATCTTTAGCGCGGGGGCGCGCAATTTTAGCGAGCGCCACGCCGACATCCTCGCCGATCCCGTAGGGACGAACGCCAAACTCAAGTTGCTCTTCCTGGGCTGCGGAACGCTGGACACGCTTGCAGCGGAAGGGACGGAAGAGCTGCACGCACTCCTCACCGAGAGAGGCATCGCGCACACCTACTGGATGCTGGAAGGCGCAGCCCACACGTGGGTCGTCTGGCGTATGGCGCTCTACTTCGAGTTCCTGCCCAGGCTGTGGCGCTCGTGAAGCACAGCGGCCTGCACGACCTTACCCAGGGACGCCTGCGCGACAACATCCTACGGCTTTCCTGGCCGAACCTGATGAGTCAATTGCTCTTTATGGCCCCATCGCTGTACGATGCGGTGTGGCTCGGCAAACTCGGCGCGGGCGCGCAGGCCGCCGCCGGGCTGGCGATGTCCGTGCGCATCACAATGATCAGCGTGCTGATGGGCCTGAGCGGCGCGAGCGGCGCAGTGGTGGCCCGCTACGTCGGCGCGAAAGATCAAAAGAATGCGAACCTGGCCGCGTTGCAATCCGTCATCCTGATGCTGGTCTCGTCGGGCGCGCTTGGCGTCATCGGCGTGATCTTCGCCGAACCGCTGATGCGCCTGGGTGGGGCCGACGCCGAAACGTTTCCGCTGGCCGTGCGCTACGCCCGCATCCTTTTCGGCGGGCTGGTGGCGATGGAGATGGTGCCCAGCGTCAGTGGGATGTTGAGCAACGCCGGC
>JAKJAB010000232.1:5627-5966 GCA_022707725.1 Chloroflexota bacterium
TATGGGCGTGATGCTGATCGCCGAACCGTTGCTGGTGACGTGGCTCGGGCTGGAAGGGGCAGTGCTGGCGCTGACCGGCGCGCATACCGTCGCTATGATGTGGGGGCTGTGGCGGCTCGTCTCCGGACGCGCGCCCGTGCGCATCGACCTGCGCAACTTGCAGTTGGATTTCCCGATGATGCGGCGCGTACTGCGCATCGCTGCGCCAACGATCATCCAACGGGGCACGCCCAACCTGGCAATGACGCTGCTGACACGCTTCATCGCCGTGTATGGAGCGGCGGCGCTGGCGGCCTGGACGGTCGTGCAGCGCATCTTCAGCCTCGCGCAAGCGCCGGG
>JAKJAB010000233.1:0-262 GCA_022707725.1 Chloroflexota bacterium
AGGATGGCGGCGCAAGGCGATTTCCACCCCTTCTTCACCATCTGCAGCCAACAGTAAATCCACGCCCATATCTTCCAGGTCTTCCAACGTTTGTTTCAATAAGACCCGAATAAAAGCCTCATCATCCACGATGAGAATTTGCTTATTCTCCCCCATAACAACCTCCCAAAGATAATTGCCGCTACAATGAACTCTCGGTTCGCTCATTTTTTTAACAGTTTTTAGAATTACCGAAGCGGTTTTTGCGCTTCATATATGCATA
>JAKJAB010000233.1:272-5934 GCA_022707725.1 Chloroflexota bacterium
AGGGTGTTTCGCGCTGCGAAGTACGTCCACAGCGCAAAACACCCTCCCTACTCCCTACTCCCTACTCCCTACTATCTTTACAGCCCCACAGCCTTGCGCAACGCCTCGGCCTTGTCGGTGTTCTCCCACGGCGCGTCGATGTCCGTGCGGCCAAAGTGCCCATACGCCGCCGTCGCCCGGTAGATGGGACGGCGCAGGTTCAGATCGCGGATGATCGCCGCCGGACGCAAATCGAAGTGCGTGTGGATCAGCTCAACGATCTTGTCCTCAGAAATCTTGCCGGTGCCGAAGGTCTCCACCGCCAGCGACAGCGGTCGCGCCACGCCAATGGCATACGAAATCTGCAATTCCAGCCGGTCGGCAATGCCCGCCGCCACCAGGTTCTTGGTGATGTAACGCGCCATATACGACGCCGAGCGATCCACCTTCGTCGGATCTTTGCCGGAGAACGCGCCGCCGCCGTGACGAGCCACACCGCCATAGGTATCGACGATGATCTTGCGCCCGGTCAGCCCGTGGGGTTGACGTAAATCCGCGTGGCGTCGTCGAGCCATTCGGCGGGCACGACGTGCTTGATCACGTACTCGATTACGTCGGCGCGGATCTGCTCCTGGGTCACTTCGGGCGCGTGCTGCGTGCTCACGACGATGGTGTCCACCCGCTTCGGCTTGCCGTAGGCGTACTCCACCGTCACCTGGCTCTTGCCGTCGGGACGCAGGTAGAGCAACGTGCCATCCTTGCGGACTTCGGCCAAGCGCTGGCACAGCTTGTGCGCCAGCGAGATGGTCAGCGGCATCAGCTCCGGCGTCTCGTTGCAGGCAAAGCCGATCATCATACCCTGATCGCCTGCACCGATGGCTTCGATTTCCGCGTCGGTCATCTCACCGGTCTTGGCTTCGAGCGCCTTGTCGACGCCCAGCGCGATGTCGGCGGATTGCTCCTTGATGCTGACGAGCACGCCGCACGTCTCGCCATCGAAGCCGTACTTGGCGCGGTTGTAGCCGATCCCCGTGACCACGCTGCGCGTCAACTGCGCGATGTCCACGTAGGTGCTGGTCGTGATCTCGCCGGCGACGAGCACCAGACCGGTGGTCGTCGAGACCTCGCAAGCCACGCGGGCGTCGGGATCATCGGCGATGATCGCATCCAAGACCGCATCGGAGATCTGATCGCACATCTTGTCAGGATGGCCCTCCGTCACCGACTCCGACGTGAAGTAAAACTTGGGTGACTGCATAAACGTTGTTGTCATTGAAATAAACCTCCTCATCAAAGTTGAAAGTTACACGTTACAGGTTGAAAGTTAACCTGGACTACCCACAGACCAACCGGGCTGATTATACCCGATTTTGTACTGCACTCTTCTCATATTTCACATTTCACGCATCGCGATATATAATCGCCTTGAGAATTAGCGTCTTCTCAAAACTTGGTAGGAAAGTTGAAGACGGACGCACTTGACCCCCACCGCTCCCTTTTTATCGACAATGAAAGGAGAACTATGCTAAACCGTGAAACTTTACTGCATACGCTTGCCGTCGCGCGCGGCGACGAACCCGCCGACCTGCTGCTCACCAACGCCCGCGTGGTCAACGTCTTCACCGGCGAAGTGCTGGATGCAGACGTGGCCATCGCCGGAGAGATCATCGCCGCCGTGGGGACGGGCTACACCGGCAAGACGACGCTTGATTTGGGCGGGCAATACCTCGTCCCCGGCCTCATCGACACGCACGTGCACGTCGAATCGTCGATGGCGATTCCCGCGCAGTTTGCCCGCGCGGTCGTGCCGCACGGCGTCACCACCGTCGTCTCCGATCCCCACGAGATCGCCAACGTCGCCGGCGCGGACGGCATCCGCTATATGATCGCAGCCTCCGAGGGCCTGCCGCTCACTGTCTTCATCAACCTGCCGTCCTGCGTCCCCGCGACGCACATGGGCACGGCAGGCGCGACACTGGGAGCCGACGACCTGTTAGCGCTGCGCGACCTGCCGCGCGTCCTGGGTCTGGCGGAATTCATGAACGTGCCCGGCGCGGTGCTCGGCCTGCTCGGCGCGCTGGAGAAGATCCTCGCCTTTGGCGACGGGCACATCGACGGGCATGCCCCCGGCGTCACCGGCCCGTGGCTGCAAGCCTACGTCGCCGCCGGTCCCTCCACCGACCACGAGAGCATGACGGCGGAAGAGGCGCTCGAAAAAGCGCGCCTGGGGATGCACGTGCTCGTCCGCGAGGCCACTGCCGCCCGCAACCTGCACGCGCTGCTCCCCGTCATCACGCCGGAGAACGCGCGCCGCTTCGCCTTCGCCACCGACGACCGCCATCCCGCCGACCTCATCGAGGAGGGCAGCATCGATCACAGCCTGCGCCTAGCGATTGCGGCGGGCTTGCCGCCCATAACCGCGCTGCGCATGGCAACGCTCAACGCTGCCGAGACCTTCGGCTTGACGGATCGCGGAGCCATCGGGCCGGGTCGCCGCGCCGATCTGGTGGTCACGCCGTCGTTGAAGGATTTCCGTGCGGTCAAGGTCTTTGCCGCAGGGAAACTCGTCGCGGCGGACGGCTTCCCCGTGGGCGAGTGGCCCCTGCCCCAGGCGGACGAAAATCGCGTGCGCGGCAGCATCCACGTGGATGTCGACGCGCTCTCGTTCCGCATCCCCGCGGAGGGAACGCGCATCCGCGCCATCGGTGTGATTCCCGACCAGCTCGTGACCGACGAACGCATTTTCGAGGCCAAAATTATCTCAACGGATTTAACGGATGACACGGAAGTTTCGATTGAACCCGTTCAATCCGTTGAGAAAGAAGCTGTCTCCGATGTCTCGCGCGACTTGCTCAAGCTGGCCGTCATCGAACGGCACAATCACACCGGCAAGGTCGGCCTGGGCTTCGTGCATGGCCTGGGCCTCAAGCGCGGCGCAATCGCCGGAAGCGTGGGCCACGACTGCCACAACGTCACCGTGGCCGGGGTGAGCGACACCGAGATGCGCGCCGCCGTCCGCGCCGTGAAAGACCTGGGCGGCGGCCTGGTTGCCGTCCTCGATGGCAAAGTCATCGCCAGCGTGCCGCTCCCCATCGGCGGGCTGATGTCCGATCAGCCGGTCGAAGTCGTCCGCGCGCAAATGGACGCCTTATTGGACCATGTTAAAGAACTCGGTTCTCCCCACCACGACCCCTTCATGCACCTCGGCTTCCTCGCCCTGGAGGTCATCCCCAAGCTCAAACTGACCGATCAAGGCCTGGTGGACGTGGATAAATTCGACTTCGTCCCCCTTTGGGTTGGTTAGGGAGTAGGGGAGTAAGGGAGTAAGGGAGTAGGGGAGTAAAGGAGCAAGGTAAAGCCCTACTCCCTACTTCCTACTTCCTACTCCCTACTTCCTACTCCCTACTTCCTACTCCCTACTTCCTACTCCCTACTTCCTACTCCCTACTTCCTACTCCCTACTCCCTACTCCCTACTTCCTACTCCCTACTCCCCCCCCAACCCCAAATCCCGGTGTAAAAACCGCACCGTATCGGCCATCTGGTCCTCCGGGATGCAGAAGGAGACGTTGTGCTCCGTCGCGGCCTGCGCCACGGCGATGACGCGCGTGCCGAGTTCACCGAGCGCGGCGAAGGCGTGCGAGACGATGCCCTTGGTGTTCCAACCCGGCGCCCCGACGATGGAAACCGTCGCCACCTTCTCTTTGACGCCGAACGTGAAGTTGTCGATGCGCGCCCTGTCGAACTCGGCTTGCAGCACCTTCAGCGCGTGAGCCTGGTCCTGCTCGTGCAGCACGAGGTTGAGCATGTGCTCGGAGAACGACTGCGAGAACATCGGCACATCCACGCTGGCGGCGCTGAGACATTGCAGCGCGCGCGCTGTCAACGCCAGATTCCAGGTATCGTCGCGGCTGCCCACAGCGACCAGCGTCAGCCCGTTCGTGGAGATGATGGCCGGCAGGCGCTCGCGGTCTGCGTGCGGCGCTTGGACGACCAGCGTGCCGGGGTGCTGCGGGTTGAAGCTGTTGCGCAATCGCAACGGGATCCCGGCGGCTACGACCGGCACAACCGTCTTGGGGTGCAGCACGTCCGCGCCGTAGTACGCTAAATCCGCCGCTTCGCTGTACGACAGTTCCGGCAGTGTGCGCGCCTGCGGGACAATGTTGGGGTCGGCGGTGAGGATGCCGTCCACGTCGCTCCAAATCCACATCTCGTCCGCATCCAGCCCGGCGGCGACAATCGCCGCGGTGAAGTCGCTGCCGCCGCGTCCAAACGTCGTCGTCACCCCCGTTTCCGTCGCGCCGATGTAGCCGGTGATTACAGGGATCACGCCTCGCTCCACCAGCGGCTTGACGCGCGCTAGAAGCCGCGTCCGCGTCGCGGCCATCAGCGGCCTGGCCGCGCCGAACGTGTCGTCGGTGACGATGGCCTCGGTGGCGCTGATGGCTTCGGCGCGAGCGTCGCGCTCGCGCAGCGCCGCAGCCAGGATGTGCGACGAAAGCTGTTCGCCAAACGACGATACCGCGTCCAGCCCGCGCACCGTCACCTCGCCAAGCACGGCGATGCTGCGGTAGAGCCGCTCCAACTCGTGCAACCGGTCTTCGACGAAGCCGCCGACTTCCAACCGCTCGCGGCTCTGCGTGAGCAGCGCGTCCACCGCGCCCAAATGCCGCGTCAGCAACCCGGCCTTGATTTCGCGGTAAACCGTATCGCGCCCCTCCGCCGCCGCGCGCGCCCCAGCAATCAACTGGTTCGTCACGCCGCTCATCGCCGAGACGACGACGACAGGCCGGTGTTCCACCTGCGTCAAAATCTCTGCCACCGCCGCAATCCGCTCCGCGTCCTTTACCGACGTACCGCCAAATTTATGGATAATCAGTGTCATAAAAACTCCTTTTGGGCAGGTGGGATACGATAAACGACAATCAGGCAAAGGGAAGGGATAAGGCAAAGGAACGAATTTCGACCTGCTTCCTTCCCCCGTCTACTGTCTACCGTCTACCGTCTACTGTCTACTGTCTACCGGCTACCGTCTACCGCCCTTCCCCCAACGCCTGCGCCAGATCGGCGATGATATCCTCCGCGTCTTCGATGCCGAGGGCATAACGTACCAGGGTATCGCTGACGCCGGAAGCGGCGCGCTCGGCCGGGTCGAGCGAGACGAAGAGCGCCTGCTGCTGGACGATGCCCTCCACCCCGCCCAAGGTCGGGCCGATGTAGGGCAGTTGCAAGCGATCGACGAAGCGGCTCGTGGTCTCCTTGTCGCCTGCCACTTCGAAGCTGACGACGCCGCCGAAGCCCACCATCAGCCGTTGCGCCGTCGCGTAGTCGGGATGGCTCGGCAGGCCGGGATAGTAGACGCGCGCGATAGCCGGATGCTGCTCCAGGAACTGCGCCACGCGCAAGCCATTCTCATTTTGGCGGCGGACGCGCAGGTCCAGCGTTTTCAGGCCGCGCAGCAGCAGGTAAGCGTCGTGCGGGCTGCCGACGCCGCCGAGCACACCGCGCGTGTCCTCGATCTTCGACAGCAGCCGGTGCGAACCGATCACAGCGCCCGCGAGCACGTCGTTGTGTCCCCCCAGGTATTTCGTCCCACTGTGGATCACCAGGTCGATGCCGAGCGCCAGCGGCTGCATGTTGACCGGCGTGGCGAAGGTGCTATCCACGGCGGTGATAATCCCGCG
>JAKJAB010000234.1 GCA_022707725.1 Chloroflexota bacterium
CGTTCCTCGACAACACCGTCACGCAAATCCTCGACCTCGACCCGCTGACGCACACCGTCGCTGCATATCCGGGCAACTACTCGGACTACATCGAAGCGTGGACGCGCCGGCGCGAAAAGCAGTGGGCGCAATGGCGCGACGAGCAGGCCGAAATCCGGCGAATGCAAGCCGATATCCACCGCACAAAAATGCAGGCGATGAGCGTCGAGCTGACCACCACACCGGCGATCCCACCACCCGTCGCTACGCGAAGAAAGTCGCCAGGAAAGCGACGTCGCGCGAGAAGCGGCTCGAACGTTACCAGGAGAGCGAGGAACGGGTAGAGAAACCGGCCTCCACCTGGCGGATGAAGTTGGAATTCGTGGATACGCCGGTCAGCGGGCAGGACGTACTGCGGTTACAAGACGTGGCTGTGGGTTACAACGGCGCACCGCTGGTCAGCGACGTCAACCAAACCCTGCGCCAGGGCGAGCGCGCGGCCCTCGTCGGGCCGAACGGCTGCGGCAAGACGACGCTGCTGCGCGCCATCGCCGGGCAGATCGAGCCGCTCTCCGGCGCAATCCGTTTGGGCGCCAACGTCAAACTCGGCTACTACGCACAGGAGCAGGAAAACCTCGACCCCGACAGCACGCCCTTCGACACACTGCGCCAGGCAGCGGCGATGTTCGACACGGACGCGCGCTCGTTTCTGCACTACTTCCTCTTTGCCGGGGACGACGTCTTTACGCCGGTCGGCAGCCTGAGCTACGGCGAACGCGCGCGGCTGGCGTTGGCGCGGCTCGTGGCGAGCGGCTGCAACTGTTTGCTGCTCGACGAGCCGGTCAATCACCTGGACATTCCCAGCCGCGCCAGCTTCGAGCAGGCGATGGCGGCCTTCGAAGGCGCGGTGTTGGTGGTAGCGCACGACCGGTATTTCATCCGCCAGTTTGCGACGGGGGTGTGGGCGGTAGAAAACGGAACCATACAGCAGTACGTGGATTTAGAGGATTATCAACGGGCGCGGCGCGCCTGACAGGTGACCTGCCAGGCGCCGTCGCGGGGCAATCTGTCCTGGGGTGGACGTCGGCTTATCAGGTTTGTCTACTCGCCTGTGGTAATTTCTGCCCTTCCCGTCAGTCCTGGCAACAACGAGAGTTCGGTAGGGTCGAGCCGCACGCGGACGGTGAACCGGGCGTCGGCAGTTTCCGCGGCCTTCGCCTGGGGGATGATGGCCTCGACGGTCCCTTCGAGCGGCGTCTGAGGATAGGCGCGTAAGGTAATCGTAGCGCGCTGTCCCTGCCGCAGGGCGGCGACGTGCTGCTCGCTGAGGTTCTCCGAGACGAAGCGCAGGCCATCTTCAATGTTGAGCAGCGTCACCACCGGCGTCCCCGCAGCGACGGTGGCTTTGGGGGCAATGTCCACGGAGAGAACGATGGCATTCCACGGCGCAATCAGGACGATGTTTTCGAGCGCCGTCTTGGCCTTCGCCAGCTCGCGTTCGGCGTCTTCGATGGCGCGGTCGTAGGTTGGGGCGATGCCAGCCTCGAGAGCGGCGAGTTTCCGTTCGGCCTGGACGATATCCTGCTCGCGGGCTTCGATGTCCAAAGCGCGGACGCTGCGGGCGTTGCGCGCGTCTCGTAAGTGCATCTCGGCAAATTCGCGCTCGCGGATGGCGTTCTGCCAGGCTTTGTAATTGCTTTCTTTGATGTCGTCGGGCGTGTAATCGCCAAAGAGGGGAGTCTCGTAGTTGCGTTTGGCGTCGGCCTCGGCTGCCAGCCACCTTTCCAGCATCGTAGTGGCCTCTTCGACAGAGGTGCTCGAATATTGCAGACGCGCCGCCTCCAGCGTGCGCTGCGCCGTCTCCAAAGACAGTTGCGCGTCGGCGACGTCCTGTTCCCATTGCAATTCCGCCCGCTCCCGGTCGAGAACGGCGCGGTCGAGCGTCAGTTGCGCTCTGTCCACAGCGAGCCGCAAGTCAGTGTCGTCCAAACGGGCTAGGGCGGCGCCCGCCGTCACCACGTCGCCGGCGCGCACAGTCAGGCTGATGATTTCACCGCTCACCCCGCCGCTGAAGCCCAGCGGCAGGCTCGGGAAAGGCGACGCCAACCGCCCATCCGCTGCCACAAGTTTACCGACAGCGGGAGCAGGTATGGGCGTCGTCTCAACCGGCGCTTCCGCTCTCTCTATGATCGCGTCCGCCGGCACCTCTATCACTTGCCCAGCACAGCCCGTTACGAACAGCACAATTGCCAAAAGCCAACACAGCTTATTTTGTAGTTTCAC
Organism: Chloroflexota bacterium; assembly: GCA_022707725.1. Classification (GTDB taxonomy): domain Bacteria; phylum Chloroflexota; class Anaerolineae; order B4-G1; family SLSP01; genus DSWT01. The sequence goes on from JAKJAB010000234.1 coordinate 2,263, forward strand.
GGATGACCTCCTGAGGGAAATGAGAACGTTCCTCTCCCTATCTTTTTTATCACCAGACCTCTCGCAAGATTTGCGTCACTTTGCGACGGACGGTATTGCGGGCGGCCAGCGTCGCACTGATGACGCTCGCCAGGGTGACCATGATGAGGATCGCGCTCGTGGTCAGCCAGTCGAACGTCGGCTGCGTGGGTGTATTGCTCATCGTGTTGTTCGTGATGTAGAAGACGTAACCCAGCAACGTCCCGGCCACCACACCCGTCAGCGACGCGCTGACCGTCATCATCACCGCTTCCAGCGCGAACACGCCCACCAATCCCCGCTTGCGCATACCGATGGCCTTGAGCATCCCGATCTCCATCCGCCGCACGTACACCGCCACGTAGACGACAGCGAAGACGCCAAAAATACTGGTGATGAACGAGACCGCCGTCACAATCAACATTAAGACGCGGGTGGTGCGCAGGGATTGCTCCGTCATTCGAACGTCCTCGGCGGTGGATTGGATCCAGACCGAGGGGCGGTCGGCGAAAAACTCGCGCAGGGCGGCGATGACCTCGGTCTCGACTGCGCCCGGGTCGGTGGTAGCCATAATTTTTGTGATGACCGGTTTCTCACGTTCGATAGTGCTGCAGACGCCGCTCACGCACGGGGATTCGACCGCCGGATCGCTGGTCAGGCGGATATACGTATCCAGCGAAACGAACGCCGGCGTTAAGCCCCAACGGATGTAGTTTTTGTTGTGCGAGAAGTCCTCGAAGCCAGGCATACGCCCAATCAAACCGGCGACGCGCATAGACACGATGTGGTCTTTGCCCTTCCCCTGGACTTTGATGACGTCGCCCACCCGCACGTCCATATATTCCGCATAGCCAGCGCCCAGGATGACGGTGTCCGGTTCGCGGAGGATCGTCTCGAACATCTCCGGCCCGCCGGCAGAGTATTCAACAAGATCGCTGTACACGATGGCGTCGAGCGCACCGGTTATGCCCTGCACGCGCACGCCCGCCGAACGCAGTTTAACTTTGTTCGTCGTTTCAGCGTTGTAAGGCGTCGTTATACCGACCGCTTCAGCGATATCTGGCACGTCACGGAAATTATCCACGGTGCTCGGCAACAAGAAGTCGTCCTCTTTAAACGCAAAAAACGACCAAAACCAGCCGGAGACGACCGCCGTGACCGGCGCGCCGGAGTTGGCGCGCGCCTGAACGTCGAAGTTCTTCTGTTCGAGCGCGGTCATCGTCCCTAAAAAGGCCGGCAGCGTGGCGCTGAAAACGACCATCAGTGAGATGATGGTATTGCGCTGTTTCGCCCGCAGCAGATTTGGCCCGGCGAAGAAAGCCAGGCGCGGCACAAGCGCGCCGCTCAAAAACAGCAGCAGGCGCTCAAACGGAATCGTCAATGCGTAGAAAAGCAGGCTGACGCCGACGATGAGCAGCGCCATCCCCGTGAAAATAAAAACGCTGAGGACCGAGTCGTCCCCTTGCACGTAGAGCCAGTTGGTGCCGAAGAAAATCAAACTCCACATAACCGTCAGGACGATGCCAGCGACGACGATACGACCGTCGAATTTGCGCGAACGCAGCGTCGTCAGGTCTTCGATCTGGAGGTGGTCGGCAGAACCGGGGTTGATTGCGTAGCGGATCTTGGTGTTCGCCGCTTTGCGAGCCGGCGCAATCGCCGACAAGGCCAGCACAATGGCGGCAGTGATGCCGGCGCGCAGCATCGCTGCCACGGTGATGGTCATCCGAAAGTTGATGCCCAATTCGTCGCCCGTCATATCGCTGTTGGCGATGAGGTGGCTTGCCAGCGGCGCGACGACGCTGACGCTGAGGATCTGCCCAACGATAATGCCCAACCCCACCCCAAACAGCCCGATGAGGGCCACTTCGACAAAGACCATTCCGAAAAGGTGCCGGCGTTTCGCGCCCAGGATGCGCAAGAAGGCCAGGTCTCGCCGTCGCTCCTCAACGTTGGTGTTGACAATCGAGTATAATAACAGCCCTACCACGCCCATCACCAGGAAGCCGTAGACCGAACTGAGCGAACGCATCATTGCAAAAACGGTGTCGGCCGTATCAAGCGACTCCGCTTTGGCGATGGAAAAGACGTAAGTGTCCACGTCGTCGCCGAGCGCGTCGTAAAGACGTTCAGCGATGCGTCGCACGCGGAAGAGCGCCGCCTGAGTGCTGACGGAGCCATAAACGGAGTCATCCAGCGCCACGACCAGCCGTTCGGCGCGGCCCGGCACATCGAGCCAATCCTGAACGGTGGCGACGCTCGCCAGGATGCCATTCTGCCCGTCGTCGCCCAACCCGGTCGCCAGCGCGATGCCGCTGACGGTAAAACGCCGCGTTACACGGGTCATACTGCTGTTCGCAGGCTGTTCCTGTCCTGCAAGGCGCGACATCGGCAAGATATAACTCAAGTCCACAACGTCGCCGACTTTGAGGCCATAGGTGTCTGCCGTGACGCGCAACAGCACAATCTTGTCGCCGGTCAGGTCGTATTCGCCGTCCTGTATCGACACCTGCCCCAGGTCATCCTCAGGGACGCGCGCGACCAGTGAAGCATTGCCGACCTGCCCACCGATGCGTAGTTCCACCGTCGCGTGAAAGCGTGGATAAACCGCGGAGACCAGGGAGTGCGCGGCGCGCAACGTCGCGCTCGTTGAGGCAATATCGATGAATTGGTCCGGGTTGGTTTCCGCGCGGGTGAGGGTCAGGTCGTGCTCGCCAGCTTGGCGCTCCGCAAGTTCGACGACCTGACGTTGCAACGAATCCACGCCGTTGTTGAGCGTCACCAACATCGCGGTGACCACGAGCAAAGCCAGCGCCATAATCACGGTGCGCGCTTTGTGCCGGGAGAAGCTTTTCAAAACGTAGCGCGATATCATTCTGATTTAAGATTGGTTGATTGAAGATTTGGAGATTTAACGACTTGAGACTTGGCGGACGCCGAAACATCACGATTTTGACGGGCTGTATAGCTTGAGGCGGTGAAAATGGCGGTCAGTTCGTTAGCTTCCTGAATGAGGCTCTTGAGTCTGGCTTCGGGCATAATTTCGGCCTCTACCAGGATTTCGAGCCAGTACAAAGACTCATCAGCTTCTTCTGTCACAACGCCAATCTTAGCCACGAATTCCCGGTGCGAGCGTGCCCGGCAAGCAGCACGGTAGTTCGCCCCCACCGATGTCGCCGAACGGAGTAATTGCCGCGACACCATGTCCGCCGCTCGCGTTGGGGGTAGCGCCTCAGTCATCTTGACCACCCGAACAGCAAATGCCTTTGTCCGCGCCTTTAGTTCTTCGCTATCCATTCCTATCCTCCTAACCGAGAATCTCCAGCCCTAAATCAACAAATCTCCGATCAACAAATCATCAATCCTCCACGATCATTCCGTCTCTAAGTTGGATGAGGCGAGTCGCAAACTTCGCCATCCGTGGGTCGTGCGTGACGTAGATGATGGTCGTGCCCTGCTCGCGGTTGAGGCGGGCGACAATTTCCATCACTTCGAAGCCGGTCGCGGAGTCCAGGTCGCCGGTGATTTCGTCGCCGATGAGAATCGGCGGGTTGTTGGCAAGGGCGCGGGCAATGGCGACGCGCTGTTGTTGCCCGCCGGAAAGCTCGCTTGGGTAGTGTTGCGCGCGGTCGGAGAGGTTCACGC
>JAKJAB010000235.1 GCA_022707725.1 Chloroflexota bacterium
CCACGCGACGGGCAGTTCCCTCCAAACCATTGGCCTCAGTTTTACCATAGTTCGCGTAATTGTCCACCCACTGTGTCCCACACCATTCCCACACATTGCCGCTCATCTCCAACGCGCCGTAAGGCGTCTCGCCACGCGGGAACGCGCCTACCGCGCTGGTCGTGTCGATGCCGGTCTGGTTATAATTCGCACAATTGGGGTCAGGTTTGTCATCCCACGGATAAGCGCGCCACGGCAAGGGATTCTTCTCCTCACCCAACAACGGCTCCGGCGCAAGTTTTTCAGCAGGCACACACAACGTCTTTGTGGGGATATACAAACCACCGCGGGCCGCCTTTTCCCACTCGGCTTCGGTGGGCAGGCGCACCTCCCACCCTTCGAGCAGCCAGTGCTTTGCCCGCCAGCGCTGCGTCAGCCAGCGGCAATACGCGACGGCCTCGTACCACGTGACGCCGACGACAGGATGGTTGGACAATTCGTATACAGCGCCATATTTGTTTGGGCCTGTGCGCCGGTTCTCGCGCCACCAGGATAAGGCAGCTTTCGACCAGTCCCACCACTGTTTTTCGTCATAGCCGTCTTCAGCCACAAAAGCCTTGAACTGTGCGTTAGTGATCGGATAGCGCGCCATCCAGTAACCGGAGGGAATGATCTGAATGTGGGCCGGGCCTTCATCATCATACGCGCGCGGGTCGGGCGGAACGACCAACGTCTCGCCGGTCAGCGGGTGTTCGAGGTGCGTTTCCTGCCCGGATGCGCCCATCACGAAGGGCCCGGTGGGCACGTAGCAGAAGCGCATCTTGTCCACGGTGGTCACTTCCTCGCGCGGGTCGCCCAGTTCGGCGAGGGCGCGTCCGGCGGCAGCGCGTTCGACGGGGGTGAGAGCGCCGGTTTCTAACAAAGCAGGCAGCCAATCGCGGACGCGGCTGACCGTGCTGGCGTTGGCCTGCCGGGCCTCCTCTAGCCCAATTTCCATAATCGCTTCTCCCGCCTGCCACGCGGCGCGCCAATCCACCGGATCCACTGCCTGGCGGGCGGCTGTTTCTTGCGGCGCAGGCGTCGAGCACAAAGCATCTACCACGTACAACGCGATGTAGGGCAGTTTTTTGATGCGCGCCATGATCCCGACGGCCATCATCACCACTTCGCGCCACTGCGCCGGATTCTGGCGCAACAAGCGGGCCGCCTCCTGCGGGAAGGCCGGCAGCGTGCACAAATGCGCCGCCGCCAGATACTCCTGGAAAGTGCGATGCGGGAAGGTGTAGACGCCGGGCGCGCGTTCCAATAACAATCCGGCGCGTTCTTTGATGAAGGTAATCAGGTCGCCGGCGCGGTTCCAATCGTCGTCCAGACAACCTTTCGCCAGAGCATCTCGCAGATCTTTTTCGAGAATGTCGGCCAGTCCGCCTGTATCGATTGGGCCGGGAGGAACATCCTGTTGCGCCAGGTGCGCCGCAAACGTCGCCGCTTCCAGGGCAGTTTCCAGCCGGTCGAGATCGACCACGCACGAAAGGCCGCTTTCCGCGCCCAGGCGCGCTTCCTGCCAACGCGCCAGCAGCAGTTCCACCGTCTCGGCGTAGAGTTTTACCCGGTCATCGGGCAGACGTCCGCGGGTGGTGTGCAGCAGGGCCATCACTGTCAGCAAAAGAGGACGGGGCGCTAAATCTTCCAAACCGGGACGGCGCACGGCCTCACGCAGCTTGCCGGCCAATTCTTTGGCCTCGTCCTCCGTCTTCCAACCCAATTGGTGGACTTCGGCATACCAGGCTTCGATGAAAGCATCCATGCGCTCCGGGCTAAAAGCGGCCAGGGTATAAACGGTGAAAGACTCCGGCATTTGGAACAAGTAGCGTCCGGTTCTGTCAGTCTGGACGTAGGCATAGACGCGGCACGTAATCAGATAGCGGTTGCGCGGGTGATTGTGTTTCTGCGCAAACGCGGCCACGGCGTCGCGCACGCGGGCGCGCTGCGCCTGGTCGGACACCTCGTCAAGGCCATCCAATAGCGCCAGCACGCCGCCTGCGTCGAGCAACTGCTTCAAGTGCGGCGCGAGATCGCCCACATCCTGCTCGATGAAACGCCACAACCCCTCGGCGCTGCCGTCGCAGTGCGGCGAGCGGGCAAAATCGCGCAAGACTACCAACAGCGGAAAGAGCACGCCATGCCGCCAGCCTTCGCCCAGACGCTCCAGCCAGCCCGCCTCCGGTTGCAAGATTTCCCCTGCCAGACAGAGGCCCAGGTGTTTGACGAATGTGGATTTTCCAGAACCAGGATTGCCGAGCAGCACCATCGCCCGGTCGCGCGTCGCCGCTTCCAGCGCCGTCAGAGGGCGGGTTTTGCCTTCACGTTCCGCGCTTGATGGCGTGCGTTTACCTTTCGGGCCGGTCTCCTCATCAATCTGCACGTGTGTCGTCGTATCCAACGTGGTGTACACATCGGCCAATCCCATCACCCGCTGGCGCATCTTGTCGGACTCGAAGGCTTTGGGGTCGATGTATTGCAGTTGCAATGTGCTACAGACCGTTTGCAGGCGGCGCAGGTAGGCGTGTTGGGCGGCGATGGGATCGGAGGATGGTTGGGGGTTTTGGGTTGTGAGCGGTGAGGTTTCTGTAGGTGGTTGGGCGGTCGCGCCTGATGTCGGCGGTGTTTCGGACTTGGGTTCAGACTTCTTTGCTGCCAACCGCGCCAGCGCTTCGGCGTGCTTCTGGTCTTGCTGGCGCATTTTATCGACCATCGGCAAGACCCGGATAACCAGATAAGCAACAAAAGCCGAAATCAGCACAGTGTAGAGTAAACCGCGCCCAACTTTGTCCACCCACTGCGGGACAAGGATTTCTGCAAGAATGGAAATGAGCAGAATCACGACACCCAAAACGATAAACTCATCCTGGAGTTTAGCCGTCGCTTCACGAATAGTGCTTAGAAGGTCGGGGACATGCTGCAACGGCTCAGGAACTTGGTTATCGGGCAAAGAATCATTGGTCATGGGCGTTTCCTCCACAAAAGATAAAACGGATGAGAGAAATACACAATAGCCTGGCAAAGGTGCGCAAACCTTTGGTTAGCCTATACCTTCGCCAGGGTGCATTTCACTGTAGCTACAATATAGTCACATTCGTAGATTTCAACGGGCTGGCGTTCGCCCCATGGACTGCGCAGATGCCCGCTCCCTACAACCGGCGCGCGCATTTGCGCCAGGTACTCACGGGGGAGTTGATATCCGCCCCGGTATCCAAAATGGCCGTCAGCGGGCCGAGCGAGCAACCGGTTTCAGGCGCGCCCAAGGCGACCTCAATGGCCGGCATAGACGGCGTGTAGCGTTGGCTATAAGGATAACTGCTCATGCTTCACCGCGCACGAAACGAGGGCTGCGGAATTCCTTCTCGCGGGCGGGTGACGCCGTGACCGGCGTGATCAGGGTCACCTCACTGCCATACAGCCGCCGCGTTTCCCGCGAGAGCGCCTTGCGGTCTGCGCTGAACCCCAAACGGCAATTTTTGCGCTTCCGCTGTCATTGCAGGCGTAAAAGTGCGCCCCGCCTGAATGGTTACGTTATAGCTTGATTTGGGCAATAAACAAATCGAATAACGATTCAATGGCAGCGCTTGCCGGCAACGAATCCGGGAACGAATGAAATTGGCAGACCAATTCAAGTCTCCGCCAAACGAAAACGCGCGTCAGCCAGGCGTCCATTCGTTTTTCGTCGAAAATTCGTTGCCGCAGCCTTGACACCCGGGTTAAGATATGGTATACTATTTCGTAGGCGAAATATTCTATAGCGAAACTTTCACCGCCGAACCTTTGCAATGGATTCAACGGAATTGAACGGAGATTTTTCCGTTGAATCCGTTCAATCCGTTGAGGCCATTTTCGCAGGAGGTCACTGATGGATGAACCCGAACGCGCTCCGGCTCTGCCGGTTATACAAAAATTCCTCACGCTGTACCGCTATCTGCGCAGCTACAGCCGGCAGACGCAGGATTTTGGCGTGCGCGGGCGAGAGTTTGCCACGCTGCGCTATCTGCATGAGGCCGCGCCGTGTACGATCGGGCAGGTGCAGGAGTACATCTACATCAGCGCCAGCGCCGCCTCGGAGATGCTCTCGCGGCTGGAAAACGCCGGTTACGTCGAACGTAAACGCTGCAAGAAGGATCAGCGTGTGGTCTACGTCGACCTCACGCCCGAAGGTCACCGCCTGGCCGAGGAGACGCCGCTCGGCGGTATCCCCCTGCTCCGTGAGCGCATCAAAACCCTGCCCCCTGAACGGCTCGCCGTGTTGGACGAGGCGTTTTCGGAACTCTTGCAGCTGATGGAGATAGAAACCCAATGAGTGAATCAGCGAATCGGCGAATCGGCGAATCGGCGAATCCAAAATCTAAAAGCAAAAATCTGAAATCCGGCGATCTGAAGATTCTGATGCGGTGCTACGGCTATCTGCGCCCGTACACCCTACTCATGGTCGGCGCTTATGCCACGATGCTCATCATCAACCTGTTGAACATCGCCAACCCGCAGTTGCTCCGGCTGATCGTCGACCGGGGCATCAAGCAGGGCGACTTGGACTTCCTCGGATGGGCGGTGTTGGGCGTCCTCGGCCTCACGGCGTTGAGTGGCCTGCTCAGTTTCTTCCAGGGGCAGTGGACAGAGAAAGCCTCGCAGAACGTCGCCTACGACATGCGCAACGACATCCACCGCAAGCTCTCTACGCTCTCCTTTGCCTATCACGACCAGGCGGAGACCGGGCAATTGCTCTCGCGCGCCATCCAGGATGTGGATCGCATCCGCTTTCTGACCGGACGCGCCACCCTGCACCTGATCAACGGCGTCTTCACCTTTCTGATGACGATGGCGATCATGCTGACGATGAACACCCGGCTGGCATTGCTGGCGATGTTGACCACACCCCTGCTCTTCATCCAGACTTTCGCTTTCGCCCGCAGAATCCGCCCAATGTGGCTGGCTTTGCAGCAACAGATGGCGATCTTGACCACCCGCCTGGAACAAAACCTGCGCGGGATGCGCATCGTCAAGGGCTTCGCGCAGGAACCGGCGGAGAAAGCGCGCTTCGAGGCCGACAATCAAACCTGGTTCCAGATTGCGGCGGATTCGGCGCGATTGCAATCCATCAACGGCCCACTGATGGGCTTTATCACCAACGTTGGCTCGATCTTCATTATCTGGTACGGTGGACGGCTGGTGGCCCAGGGCGAACTGACGCTCGGCGGATTGGTCGCATTCACGTCGTATATGGGCCTGCTGGCCGGGCCGGTGCGGATGATGGGCCGGGTGATCCCCGCCATCGTCCAGGCCATCGCCTGCGGGGAACGCATCTTCGACATCCTCGACGCCGAGTCGGAGGTAAAGGAAGCGCCGAACGCCCTGTTGCTCCCCCCGGTCAAAGGCCACGTGCGGTTGGAAAATGTCGCCTTCGCCTACTTCGGCCGGCACAAAGTCCTGGACAACGTCACCTTGGACGCCGCACCGGGGCAGATCATCGCCCTGCTCGGCGCGACCGGCTCCGGCAAATCCACCATCATCAACCTGATTCCGCGCTTCTACGACGTGACGCAGGGCCGCGTCACCATCGACGATTACGATATCCGCGATGTGACACTCAACTCGCTGCGTGCGCAGATCGGCATCGTCTTGCAAGAGACGACGCTCTTCGCCGACACCATCCGCGCCGAGCGCGAGGCGCTGAGCGGCGTGAGCCTCGATGAGGAGGCGCTCGACCTCATTCGCTACCAGCGCGCCTTCCAGGCGGCCGCCCAGTTTGTGCAGAGCATCGACGAGTTGATGCGGATGCTGCTGGAGTTGTAAGTCCTCTTCCGCCCCATGCGTCCGGGGACCACCCCGGAAGGGCCGCGCGAGCAAC
>JAKJAB010000236.1:0-250 GCA_022707725.1 Chloroflexota bacterium
TTGATCGTATAGCTGCTCATGGAGAATTCCGTGATCCCTTTCGCGTCGAGATAGCGGCGGAGCGCCTTCCAGGTCTGTCCCCAGTCCAGGTTGGAGTCCACCAGATAGCGATAGCCGCCATCCGGCCCACCGGCGATGCTGTTGAAATAAGCCAGATGCCAGGGCCACAGGCTGAGGGTAACAACGGCATACCCAAGCCATGCCCCGAAGAACGTCAAACGTAAAGCGTTCCAGAGGCAACGGTTTGTCG
>JAKJAB010000236.1:272-5845 GCA_022707725.1 Chloroflexota bacterium
TCACCGGCAGCATAGGGAGTAGATGCCGGTAGCCGATATTGATCCCGCTCGCCAGGCTGACAGCGGTATAGAGCAGCAAGAAGAGCAGCAACGGTGCAGAAGCATGGAGCGTCAGTGCGGGCAGTGACCCAGCCTTCTTTTTTGCCATCAGCCATACACCGCGCAGCAACGTCCAACCGCAGAGCAACGAGGTGAGTGGCGGCGTCTTCAGCGCAAAAGCCACCGGGAAATAACGCCAGTCGCCGTGATGATAGTTCTGGCCCATCAGAAAAGCTGCATGCCCATCCTGCATATGCTGTTGCAGTTTGCGCAGCGGCAGAAGGTGGCTCGGCGCGGGAATGGGGAACGGAATTCCAGGCGCCATCCCAAACTCAAAACGGTAAACCGCCCAAAGGCACAGAAAAGCGCCTGCGGCAATCAGCATCCCTTGAATGAGATAGGGCTTCCAGGTCCGGCGATGCAAACATTCCCACAGCAGCAGTATGGCGTAGATGGGGCCAAGCATCAACGCCGTGTTTTTCACGCCCAGAGCTACACCTAACAGCAGAGCGGCAACCAGCGCACGGGGATACGAAGGGCGCCTCAGCCACCGCCAGTACGTATACAGTGCACCGCACATCCCGGCAGCAGCGCCCAAATCCGTGGCAGCGACACCGGCATGGGCCAACATATTGGGATCGAAGGCGAACAGATAGACGGCCAGCATGGGAAGATAACTGCGCTTGCCGGTCAAGTCGCACGTCCACCGAAAGATCAACGCGCCCAACAATACACCCACCAGCATCGTTGGAACCCGCGCCGCAATGACCAGGGGATCGATGGGCCGGTAAGGAACGACCGCATGCTGAGCCACCGTGATGAGATCGCCCTCATCCCAGCCGGGAACAGTGCGTAGATCGGGAAGTCGGGGAGTAGCCAGCAGTAACGGAGCAGCCTGGAGCATTTTGAGCAACGGCGGGTGCTCTTCCACCAGGCGATAATCGCCGGTGACCAGGCATGCATACCCGCTGGCAATATGCAATGGCTCGTCGAGCGTGATGGAGGTCTCACGGGCTGCCAGGGCGACCTGGGCGAAGAAGACCCACAGCAACAAAAGCGCCCCATAGCGTGATGTGTGCCAATGCCGCAGTTTCATCGGAGACATTGTACTGTGCTACTTCGGTTTCACAAGTTGGTTGACGCGAGGCGTTTTCTCGTTATACTACCCTTCGCCCTACAACTATTCTTGAAGGAGACAATATCTATGAAGACACATTGGTGGAAAATAGGACTGTCCGTCATCATCCTGATTTCACTGTCAGGGACAAACGCTGGCAGTACAGCAATGGCACAACAGGCAAACCCGCCGGCGGCGACGACTGGGCTGGCCGCGCCCACATTGCAAAATGCCGGCCTCGACAGCCACCGCTGGTACGAGTTCAACGACCGGTACGGGACGTGGCTCGTTGGCTCCTGGGCGCCAGATGACGACGATGGCCAGCGTCTACAAGATTGGCGATTGTGGTATATGCGCGACACCCCCTTGGTGAAGTCATTTGCCGAGAGTGACATCATCCAAGCCGGCGTCGAATCGGTAGCGCTGCGCAGTTACACCGGCGATGTGCAGGAGGGCGGCTTGTACCAGGTCATCTACAACGTGACGCCTTGTCTGCAGTACCAATTCCAGATGTACGGCCTCTCACGCCCCGACTATGGCTTACCCAATCCCGCTGCCCAGTTACGCGTGGGCCTCGATCCCACTGGCTGGCACACGAACCCGTCAGTCGATCCAGCAATGCCGGGCTATTATCCGGCAAGCATCGTCTGGAGCGCGCCGCAGGATTTCAAGTCCGACTTTGGCCTCTTGCAGGTGACGGCGGAGGCGCGTTCCAGCACAGTCACAGTATACACACGCGCGTTGGCTTACGGCGGCAGTAGGCACGCGATTGTGTGGGACAGCGGCGCATTCCAGGAAGCAACGCCGGCGATGCTGCACGATCCGGCAGCCTTGCCCGCGGCTACTATCCTCATCCTCTCGGTAACTCGAGACAGGACATGGGCGACAATCACTTGGACCACCAGCCCCTCAAGCGCCGTCAGCCAGGTTTATTACGCCCTGCGCCCTGCAGGCGGCGGAACGCCGCCCAATTATCCAAACAAGGTTTATTTGCCGCTGGTGATGGGGGGAGCGACGCCAACGTGGACGGCCTCGCCTATCAACAAGACACCGGCAATCGCACATGCGGTGACGCTCTCTGGATTGCTTCCGGGACGGACGTATGACTTCATCGCCGTTTCGCGCGGTCTCAGCGGCGATGCCTGCACAACATGGGTTTCGGCGGCACAGCAGTTCACCACGCTGCCGTGACCATCAGTACAGTCCCCGCCGGATTCGTCTGGCGGGGACTTTTCACCTGGAAATCGTCAACGGCGGCAAACCAAGGACATCACCACCGGTTTCTCCATTCACGATGACCGGGTAGCGCGCCAGTGTCTCCAACGCATACACGCCCGTCTGTAGCGCATACTGTCCGGCAGGTGCGTCGGCCGGCAATGGCAGACGATGACGCTGGATCAGCACATCGCCGGACTGCCATTGCGCCTGCGGAACCCCCACACCATCGCCCACAACGACCGGCGCGCCGCCCGGTTCCACCAGGTGTAACATCAGCGAAACCGGCGCGGCCGGCAGGGATTCAACCTGCCAGTAAGTCCATACTTCCACTTCACCAGGGGATTGGTGTGTGGTATGCCCCAAGAAACGCAGACCTCCAATGTGAATATCATCGGTGGCCGGAAAATTAGGGACAGCAGCTGACGTTCCACTTTCATAGATGGCGAAAGGCGGCTGCAAACCACTGTGGGTCTGCTCAAAACTCAAGCGGGACCGCTGTAATTGGGCTACTACAAAAGCGTCATCACGGTGCGCCGTCTCGCGGACAAAAGCGTACCATCCGGGAATCTGGCCGCCGCCGGGAAGGTACCAGCTCTGCGTACAGTCGAACACGACCTGACGCAAATCGGCTTGTCCAAACCCTTCCACGATCATTTCTGGCGGCAACGGCGTCACCGGGACAGAGCATTGCGCAATCCATCCGGTAGGCTGCTCTGGCTTAGCCACATAATAGACGAACAGTCCATGGCCTAACCTGGCTTCCGGCTCGCGCTGGCGAAACCAGTCGTACATCTCCGGGTCAGCGGTGAGGATGCCCTGCAGCGTGGTCGTGCTGATAGCGTAGACGCCAGGCGCAGGGTTGAAACGGCGCGGCAACACGCCGGGCGCAGCGTGCAATGGCGGCAGTGGGATATAATCCAGCCCGTAGCTTCGCAATGCCGCATCATACTCGATGTGTGTGGAAAGGAAGAGCGGTCCCGTGGCGTACTCCTCTTGATAGCGCGCCAATGCTTTGAAGGATTGCCCCCAATCCAGGTTGGAATCTACCAGATAACGATAGCCCTCGTCTGGCCCGTCGATCACCTCATTGAAGTACGCGAGATAATGCGGCGCGATGCGCAACGTGCCCAAAGCAAGCCAGGCAAGAAGCAAGAAGCAAGAAGTAAGAAGTAAGAAGTAAGGAGTAAGAGGTAAGGGGTAAGGACTTCGGCGCTCTCTACTCCGTACTCCATACCCCATACTCCCCACTCCCACGTAAAGCAACGGCAACACCGGCAGCAGGTGACGATAGCCAATATTGAGCCTGCTGTAGACGACAAACGCGCCGTAGAGCAAAACGAAAGTCCATAAAATCAACTCATCCAGCGCGAGACGACGGCGCGCGAAGATGCGCCGCACCACACCCATCAACAGGATGAGCAACGTCGGCAACGGCGTCTTGATCGCAAATGCGACGGGGAAATAGTACCACCACCCTTCGGTGGAAAACTGACCCATCAAAAAAGCAGGATGCCCTCCGCCGGTGGCCTTGAGCACCCGTTCCCACAAATGCATATGACTCCCGGCGGGAATGGCAAAGGGCAATCCAGAGACGACGCGCAACTCAAAACCATAGGTCGCCCAAAGCGTGAGAGAAGCCACAGCGAAAACAATCACGCCCTGGATCACAAAGCGGGGCACACAACGGCGCTGTGGCCCTCGATAGACCTGCCACGCGCGTACCAGGAAGAATAGTCCCACAATGGGCAACAACAGCACGGCGTTGAGTTTGGTACTCTGGGCAAGGCCCAACACAATTCCCATGGCCAACGCCCGGCGGAGATCAGGGTGGCGTAAAAAACGGCTTAGAGCGAAAAGCGTCGCAATACACGCTAGGGTGACGGCCAGATCGTTGGTCGCCAGACTGGCATGTGCGAGCAAGTTGGGGTCGAAGGTCCCCAGAAAGAGCGCGAGAGATCCTCCCCAGCGTCCAGCCAGATCGACAGCCCAGCGATAGATCACCGCCAGCAGCAACACACCGAGCAGCGCCGGCATCACCCGCGCAGCCATCACCAGGCGATCCAATGGCCGGTAGGGGTAGAAAAACTCTTGCGTCACCCACAACAGGCTGATCGGGTCAGGCGACTGCCACGAGGACGCTGCGGCGGGCGAACCCAGGTCGTAGACGAACAACAACGGCAGGACATTCCAGACTTTGGCGAACGGGGGGTGCGCATCGTACTCGATGAGCAGTGGATCGCCGGTCGTCAGGTAGGCGTAGGCGCTGGTCAGTTGCGGACCTTCATCGCTGGTCAAGGAGAGCTGGCGCGCCGCGTTGAGCGTCTGCGCAAAGAACACCAGCAGAAGCACGACCCGTGCGCAACGATGCGCAGCATCTGAGACGAAGAACTGTCGCACGCGCGCGAACGTGTCAGGATGCCTGAACCACGCCATCCCCAATCCGCTTGAGCACTTCGACAATGCGCTCAGCCGCACCGCGTTGCGAGGTTACGTCGACCGGCTTAAAGGCGGCGCGCCCTTGCTGCAACAAAGCGGGCGCGGTCGCCAGCAACGCGTCGCGGGTGTTGCCGGCAATCACCGCAGCGCCAGCTTGCACCAGATACATCCACTCGGTATCCTGACGTGCAATCAGCAGTGGCACACCTAAGGTCGCGGCCTCCTCTTGCAAACCGCCAGAATCGGTCATCACGGCGCGGGCGTGCGTCATAAGATGCAGCATATCCAGATAGCCCACCGGATCGATCACGTGCACATGCGGATGTAACAACAGCGGCGGAGTCAGCGCCTCCAGTACGGAGCGAGTGCGTGGATGGATTGGGAAAACAAAGGGCCATGTCTCTGCCAGCGTGTTGGTCGCTTCCAGAAGATCGCGCAGTGTTTCGGGGACGGTGTTTTCGGCGCGATGCAGCGTGAGCAGCACATACCCATCCGGGATTAGCCCGAGCTGCCGCACCAACGTCCGGTCGACGGTGAACGGCGCATTGCGCAGGCACGCATCGATCGCCGTCGAGCCGACCACGTGAATGCGGGATTCGGCAATCCCCTCCGCCTGCAAGTGCACGCGTTCCCTTTCACCCGGCGCGAAACACCACGTGGCAATGTGATCCGCTACGACCCGGTTGATCTCCTCCGGCATCTCGCGGTTGAAAGAACGACAGCCGGCCTCCAGGTGAACGGCGGGGATATGCGCCTTGACCGC
>JAKJAB010000237.1:0-5480 GCA_022707725.1 Chloroflexota bacterium
AACGTGTGGTGAGACTGGCATTGAGCCGGTCGGGGTCGGCGGCCATAAAACACAGGCTGCCCGGTATGCCGAGAAAGCGCCGCGAGGCTTCAAGAGTATCCACGGCGCGCTCCGGCGGACCGGCGTCGAGGCCGTCGAGGAAGATGGCAAGCCGTTCTTCGCGTGTGGCGAAATAGTCGTTCACCCACTGCGTGAGCACGCCAAAACCGGCGAACGTGTCGAAATCGGCATCATAGGTCAGGCTTATCTCCCAGTCGGCGAGTCGCTGTGCGTCTTCGGCGGGCAGGTCGAGGGATTTGAGTCTGGCGAGGGCTTGGAGCAACAGCGCGCGCGGTGCAGCCCCCGGCTCGGTGTACTGTGCTGCATCGAACCATAGGGTGACGACAGGGTGACCAACGGCAGCTCCCTGCTCTTCCAGCGTTGCGGCAATCAGGTGCAGCAGGCTGGTCTTCCCACACCCGGCCGGGCCGAAGATGCCGATGGTGAGCGGCGTGTCTCCTGCCATCGCCAGATGCGTCAGCGCCTCGGCATACGTAGCGAAGCCGAAGGCGTCTTGTGCTGCCATCGTGATCGGTCGATCGCTGTAGAATGCATGAGACATTGTCTCAACTCCTCTTCGCCAAAAGATTTGGCGGATAAATCGATTTTATAAATATGTAATTGTAACCAGTATAAGTCGTTTTATATTTATGTCAAGGTCTGTAAATTTTGCACGTGATTATGTCGATATAGAATGATCATTTACCATACGGCAAATGGATAAGCATCACTTGACCTGGTTTTCGCCTATGTTACTATCGAGTGGGTACAATGCGCGAAACGCGCGCCTGACTACCCGGCTGACGACTATCAGACGACTCGCAAAGGAGCACATCAATGATGCATACAGCAGACTATATCGACCTGGAAAGGACCTATGCTACGCACACGTATACGCCTTTGAACGTGGTGCTCAGTCGCGGTGAGGGCGTGTGGGTGTGGGATGTCGAGGGGAAGAAATACCTCGACTGCCTGAGCGCCTATTCGGCGCTGAACCAGGGACACCGCCACCCGCGTATTATCGCGGCGATGATGGAGCAGGCGGAGCGCGTAACCCTGACTTCGCGCGCGTTTTACAACGACCAGTTTCCCCTCCTGGCGAATAAGGTGAAGGGGATCCCCGACAATCAGGCCGAGATCATCGCCTGTGGGCACAATTTCCACGGGCGCACCATCACGGCGATCTCCCTGTCGACGACACCGTTGTACAAGAAAGACTTCGGACCGCTGACGCCGGGCTTCAAACCTATTCCCTTCGGTGATGCCGAGGCGTTGGAGGCGGCCATCACGCCCCATACGGCGGGTTTCCTCATGGAACCGATTCAGGGCGAGGGTGGGGTGATCGTCCCTCCAGACGGCTATCTGCGCACCGTGCGTGAAATCTGTGACCGGCACCATGTGCTGTTGATCGCTGACGAAATCCAGACCGGATTGGGACGCACCGGCAAGCTCTTCGCCTGCGAGTGGGAAGACGTGCGCCCTGACATCGTTCTCATCGGTAAGGCGCTGTCTGGCGGGATGATGCCGATCTCCGCTGCCCTCGGCGACCGTGACATTATGGGGCTGTATAGACCGGGGATGCACGGCTCGACCTTTGGCGGCAACCCGATGGCGAGCGCAGTCGCGCGCGCTGCGTTGCGCGTGATCGTCGATGAGCGGCTGCCGGAGCGGGCGCGGGAGATGGGGGCGTACTTTATGGCGGGCCTGCGCGCCATCGACAGTCCTTACATTGCTGAGGTGCGCGGTAAAGGCTTGCTCGTGGGGGTGGCATTGAAGGACGAGGTCGGCGACGCGCGCCCCTTCTGCGAGCAATTGCAGGACCGCGGTGTCTTGGCGCACGAGACCCATAAAACGGTCATCCGCTTTGCGCCACCGCTGATCATCACCCGTGACGTGCTAGACTGGGCGATTGGCGAGATCGCGGCCGTGTTAGGACGCCAGTAGCCAAGTAGCCAGACTTTTGTTTGTTTTTAATTTGCGTATAATAAAGATACAGGATTGTCTCATGTTCTAGGATGGGGGGGGTATCATGGAAGTAACGCCTTCGATTTTACATGCTGCGGAACTCTTTACGGGATTGAGTGAAGCGCAATTGGCGGCGCTTGCGGCGGTGGGCCAGGTCTCCGTGTTTCATCGCGGGGACATCATCCTGAAAGAGGGCGAGCAAAGCACCGCCGTCTATGTGGTGCTGAAGGGGCAGGTGGAGGTCGTCTCCGAGTTGACGGAGAACACCACCAGTCTCATTATTTTGGGAGCGGGACAGAGCTTCGGTGAGATGTCGTTATTGGATGCCGGTCCCCGTTCCGCGACGATTCGCTGTCTATCGGCCGAGGCGAGTCTGTTGACGTTCAGCCGCAACGATTTGTTGGCTTTTTGGGATAAGGAGAGCCGCGTAGGCTACAGGATGCTCTTCAATATTGCGCGCGATCTGGCTTTCAAGCTCCGCATTCGGAATCTGACGAACACGCTGCCCAGAGGGGGAGGGGACCTATGATCTACAAGGTCAGTTACGTTATTGTTGGCGGGCAGCACCGGGGGATGGTCATCAATCAGGAGGAAGCGCCTCAGGTTGGCCATCACGTCGAATTGGACGAGCAGATGTGCGAAATCATCGAAGTGCAGGAGTTGGTCCCACCGATGGGGGACTTCGCTTACCTCCACGCTACGTGCCGTGCGATAGAGAAAGAGGAAGAGTAGGGATTTGCGATCCGTCACCAGTGATTAGGGATTGGGAACTGCTCTGATCCCTAATCACAGCTCACTAGTTCCTCGTGACGAATCCCCATCATCTCCCCAGGAAATTGAGTAACAGGGTTGGGGTGATCCGCGCCTCGATCCAGGCCGCAATCAACAGCAGCGGTACTACCACACCCACGAAGAGTTTGACGAAGCGCCCGCTCTCGCGCAGGATACCATCGAGACCCCCACCAGCTTCGGGCGGTGAGAGCATCACATCCCCCATCCGCATGGCCTGTGCTGTTGCCAGGATGGCTGCCGGTAGCTCCACGATCCCATGCGGCAGCACGGTGGCTGCCAGGAACAGCCACGGATTGACGCCGATGCCTCCGATCTGCCCGGCAATGTAGACGATGATGGCAACAGGGGCCATCAACAGCAATAGCGCCAGGATACCCAGCGAGATGAGCGCCGCCCCGCCCGCGATAAGCAACGCGCGGACGTTGTTGAAGAAGACGGCCCACGGTGAGAAAGACTCCAATAGCCCGCTTTGTGTGACCATCGAACCGATCGTTTCCAGATTGCGGACTTCAGAGAGATCAAAGGCTTCCACCGGCAAGGGGAAGCGTTGTATGCCCCATGCGCCGACAGTCAGGCCTCCCACCAGGATGACCACCGCGGTGATCAGCAGTTCGGGGCGCATCCCGCGGATGATGGCGGGAATCTCGCGGGCGTACAGCACTTTCAGACCGTGCCGCGGCCAGGCGGCCTCCCAAAACACGTTCCAGGCGTGCCGCAGGTTCAGTTCGTCGATGTCCCGGCCCAGCAGTTGCTCGCGGTTGAACACGTGGGCGCCCAAGCGGATCAACAGCATGTTCACCACCACCATGCACAACGCGATCAACCAAAGGGCGGTGTAATCGGCGAAGAGCAGCAAACCGGCTTCGGCCTGCAAAAGGAAGGCCATCGGGATGATGATGAAGCTCGCCAGGAGATTGGCCGCGCGCACGCTCGTGGATTGGCTGGAGACGATCACTGCACCGGAAACCATCACCAGCGATTGCACCGTGGATA
Source organism: Chloroflexota bacterium (assembly GCA_022707725.1). Classification (GTDB taxonomy): domain Bacteria; phylum Chloroflexota; class Anaerolineae; order B4-G1; family SLSP01; genus DSWT01. Next base: position 3,790 of record JAKJAB010000237.1, read on the forward strand.
GCGTCATCGACACCAACAGCAGCGAAAGCGGCGGCCACCAGTTCAGTGTGAGGCCCATCAACAGCAGGTAGGTCGCTATGCCCAGATAGCTGGCCAGAACAGGCGGGATCGTCGCTGCGAGAAGCTTGCCTACGTAGAGCTGTAGATCGGTCAGCGGTGTCGCCAGCAGAGATTCCAGGCTGCGGCGTTCCTTTTCTCCGGCGAAAGTCTCCAGCGCGATGACCAGGGAAAAGGAGCTGGGGAAAAAGCCCACTACCAGCATCAAGAACGGCAAAAGCCGCTCGATGATCAACGACGCGCCGTATTGATTGACGAACGCCAATCCCCGGTTGGCGGCGAAATTCGCCAGAAACGGGAACCCGATCACCAGGATGACGATAGGAGCAACGATGCGCCAATCGCGCAGTGTGTCCTTGATCTCCCGGCGAAAAACGACCCACGCCGGCCACCACGCAGAGCGCAGGCGTTGCCAGACGGGGGGAAGTCCCATCGGCGCGGCAGGCGCTGGCTTGACTTGCGCTTCGAGATTCATACAGTTTCCTCCACCGCGCGCAGGTAGACGGCTTCCAGGCTTTGCGTGACCTCGCTCAAAGTCATCACGGCGACCCCCGAGGCGGTGAGGGCCTGCAGCACTGCAGGGTTGGTGGCCGCCGGATCGGGCGTGCTGTAGCGGACCCAGGTATCGCCGGCGCCTTGCACTTGCGCACCGTAGCCGGCGATGGCGCGCTCAATCAGCGCAACGACCCCGTTTTGTGAGGGTTGGGCCAGGCGGATTTCCATCAGCGGCGGGCCGAGCAGGCGAGCTTTCAGCGCGGGCGTGGCATCCTGTTCCACGATGCGCCCCTGGCGGATGATGGCAATGCGGTCGGCCAGGGCCTCGGCCTCCGGCAGGTTGTGCGTGCAGAGGATGATGGCGCGGTGCGCATCTTTGCGCAGTTGCGCGATGGTGTCGCGCACCAACCGCGCGCTGGCCGGGTCCATCGCGGAGGTCGGCTCGTCGAGCAACAGCACCGGGGGGTTGTGGAGCAGCGTGCGTATCAACGCGATCTTCTGCGCCATGCCTTTGGAGTATTCACCCAGGCGGCGGTCAAGCACGTTCTTGTGCTTTCCCGTGGAACTGGTCGCTGCTGCAGGCGCGATTTTGAACCATTCGACCAGCTCGTTGATGCGCTTGTGGCGCTCTGGGGTGGGGATCTCGCGCAGTTGGCCGAAGAAGTCCAGGTACTCACGTCCGGTCATACGACTGTAAAGGCCGGGCGCTTCGGTGAGCATCCCCACATTGCGCCGCACGGCGTCTCCCTCTGTCGCCACATCGTATCCGGCGACGCGCGCCCGCCCGGCGGTGGGTTTGAGGATGGCGGAGAGCATGCGCACCGTCGTCGTCTTCCCGGCGCCGTTGGGGCCTAACAGAGCCAACACCTCGCCCGGTCGTACCGTCAACGTGATGTCGTCTACGGCCACCAGCGCGTCAAACGCCTTCGTCAACCCTTCGGTCTCGATCATGCCATTGTCCTTCCACAGTATGTGGAAGGATTATACCACGGAAACAACTATTCTTTGGATCAAGATGGTTGTTTTCACTGCCCGATCCAAACAAAAAGCGCGGGATCGCAATCCCGCGCCAATATATAACAGGGGAAATGGTTCGTAGTCATTGCGGCGCTGAAGCGCCCCCTACGAACTCAATCCCT
>JAKJAB010000237.1:5533-5828 GCA_022707725.1 Chloroflexota bacterium
AAGAATGCCGGAATCTCGATGTTATCGCGGTCGATACTGCTGTGACTGGCGGCAGCAGCGACTGCGTCGACGCGAGCGGTGAACAGATCGTGTGTCTCAGTGCGGCGCGCCTGTGGCTGTACCACGCGCATCCGCTCCGGGCGCTCCTCACCATCGAAACCTGTGGCAATGACGGTGATGCGCACTTCGTCGGCCATCGCTTTGTCGATGACGGCCCCGAAGATCAGATTGACGTCGGGGTGCGCCGTCTCGCGGATGACCGAGGCAGCTTCGTTGACCTCGTAGAGCGTCATAT
>JAKJAB010000238.1:0-2816 GCA_022707725.1 Chloroflexota bacterium
GCGTGCGCAATCACGACGGGGGTGCGTGCGCCCAAAGAACGCCGCAATACTTCCACCCGCTGCATATCGGTGCGTCCCAGTTCCCACACACTGCCGGTGAGCTGTTTGAGCAGCGCATCTTGCAGTTGTTCTGAGGACACCCGGCCTATCGTCAGCGCACTCACATCCAACACGACGCGCAGTAAGTCTTCGTGGAATTCGTCCATGGCCTGGCGTTTCAAGCGGTAGGCGTCCACCTGCGCCTCCGTGAGGATGTGCTCCACCTCGGCCTGCACTTCCTGCATGAGCGCCACCCGGTCAAGCTCCGCCTGGTTCTGCGCCTCTTCGATAACCCGGGCGGCTTCTTCCTCTGTGCTTTTCATACGGGTCTCTAACTCTACGCGCAGCGCTGCCGCAGCTTCCCGGTCGGCCAACAGGGCTTGCTGTAACTGCTCCTTCTCCGCAGTGGCAGCCTTGATGCGCGCCGACATAGGCCGAAAAAGGAAAAAGTAAAGCAAGCTGGCGAAAATCAGGAAGTTGAAGATTTGCCAAAGAATGGTAGCAATGTCCAATTCAAGCATGGGTCAGTCCTTTTCCATCGCGCGCGCTCCCTCTCATCCAGCCGGGAAGAATCGGTCCAGCAACGGATTGGCAAAGATCATAATCAAAATAATGAGCAGCACATAGATCGCCTCCGTCTCCAGGAGCGTCATCGTAATGATCAACGTGTTACGGAGGTCGCTGGCAACTTCCGGCTGGCGGATCATACCCTCCATCGCCTTGAGCACTGCGCGGCCTTCGACCACCGCCGGCACGATGCCTCCCAATACCATCCCGATCACCGAAACGATTATCGTAACGACCGTGATCAACGTACCTGGATCAAGTTCTGCCATATCAATCTATTCCTCCCTTGAAAATAGTCCGAAGTCCGAAGTCTTCAGAGTTCGTTCAATCCGTTGACAAGTTTTCATCCAGCCGCTGGTGACCCATCGGTTCATGATGAATTCCTCAGCAAAACAATGCGCTAATCCCTGGACAAAAGTTGGAAAACGTCATTTCTTACCAGCGCCGAGCGCCGCAGCGATGTAATTCGACGCCAGGGCGACAAAAATGTAAGCCTGCAAAACGCTAGAAAACGCCCCAATAAACATCATCAGCAGCGGCGCAACCGGCTTCACCAGCGAGAAAATGACGATGACGATGAATTCCGAACTGAGGACGTTGCCAAACAAACGCAGCGCCAACGCCATCGTGCGGCTCACCTGGCCGATCGCTTCCATTAGCAGCATAAAGAACGGCGTTGACAGGCTCTTGAAATACCCCCGCACACCCTGTTCACGAATGCCGTAATAGTGCACTGCAAAGAAAACCACGAGCGCCAGCGCCAGCGGGGTGTTGACATCCTTCATCGGCGACGCCAGCATGGGCAACAGCCCCAGGTTGTTCCCCAGTAGAAGATAGAGCATCAGCGCACCCAGTAGGGGTAGGAAGGGTTCTGCGGGACGTCCAAGCAGATCAGAAACGATATCGCTGACAAAATCGATGAACATTTCCAGGGCTTCGGGCTTGAAACGGCGCGCAATGCAGACGGCGACCAGGGTGAACGCCATCATAATCCACGTAAAAATCACCGTATCGCGCACCGGAATGACGTTAAAAAGCTTAAAAACGATTTGGGGGAAAACTTCTTCCATACAACAGCACCGTCCAACGTCCCAACCATAAGCCGCTAAAGGCCAGTAGACCCGCCATCGCGCTTTGTCGAAACGCGACAGCCAACACGAAGATCGTCACAATCCAGCGCAGCACAAAGCAGCCGGCGATCAGAGCAACCGCCGCCACCGCCGAGCGCTTTTCCTCCGGGCGCAGCCGACCAACCGTGAGGGCAATCGAAGCGACGTTGAACGCCCCCATCAGCAGGCCAACCGGCAGCCAGAACCAGACGTTCACGTCCGTTCTTCCTCAGATTCGAGAGCGCCCTGGGTCTCCGCTGGCAACGCCTGCAACGATACCATTAAAACGCGCGCCAGGCGGTCGAAATGCGCGGCATCCACGGCGTCCGTTGGCGGTGCGGATGTCGTCAACTCGCCGCCGCTGAACAACGTTATCTCGTTCCGCGTAATCTGGAGAATGCTTTCAGAGAGGGAAATCGTCTCCTCACCCGCCTCGGTGATGTAAGTCAGCGGGCCGGCCAGCGTCTCCCCCAACAGGGGCGCGTGGCGCGGATAAATGCTCAACCAGCCGCCATCGGCGAGTTTCAGGCGCACCCTGCTCACGTTGGACACGTCGAGCAAGGTCTTGTCCGGCGTCAAAACACTGAACCGCAGCAGGTCAGGCACTCTGCGCCTCACTCATCGCCAGGTCTTCGGCCTTGGCCACCGCATCCGCGATGCGGCCGACCATGTAGAACGCCTGCTCCGGCAGATCGTCGTATTGCCCATCCAGAATCGCCCGGAAGCCACGCAGTGTCTCCTCCAACGGTACGAACACGCCGGCCATACCGGTGAAGTCGCTTGAGACGACAAAAGGCTGTGTGAGGAAACGTTGCAACCGGCGCGCGCGATGGACGGCCACTCGATCATCCTCGCTCATCTTGCAATTCCTCGTAGCGCGCCAGCAACGCCCGCACCGCCATGGCTACAGCATAATGCTGCGCCCCCACCCCCTCAGGAGTGAGCAACGTGCTGCTGGAAGCCAGCGGATCGATGGCCGGATACAACCCCAGACTCACCTGGCGGCGTGAAAGCACCGTCGAGGCGTCCAGATGCCCAAACGTCGCCACCATCGCCGGGTCGGTCAAGTCATCGGCGGGGATGTACACCGCCTGGATTGAC
>JAKJAB010000238.1:2826-5822 GCA_022707725.1 Chloroflexota bacterium
GCGAGTGTCGGCTGGTAACCTACAACGCTCGGCAGCCGTCCTAGCAACGCCGAAACCTCAGCGCCAGCCTGGATGTAACGGAAGATATTGTCAATAAAGAGCAAAACCTGACGACGTTCGGAATCACGAAAGTATTCCGCCATCGTCAGAGCGGTGAGCGGGACGCGCAAGCGCGCGCCGGGTGGCTCATTCATCTGCCCGAAGACCAACACCGTATTGCCAATCACATCGCTGCGTTGCATGTCCAACCAAAGGTCATTACCTTCGCGGCTGCGCTCCCCCACTCCTGCAAAAAGAACGATGCCGGAGTGCTCGCGGATGGTGTTGCCCATCAATTCGATCATCAACACCGTTTTACCAACGCCCGCCCCGCCGAAGAGGCCAATCTTGCCGCCGCGAGGATAAGGCGTCAGCAGGTCGATGGCTTTGATGCCAGTGATGAAGGGGTCGACCACCACACGTTGTTCGCGCAACGGCGGGGACGATACGTGAATAGAGCGGCGTTCGGCATCGGTAATCGGCGGCTTGCCATCGATGGGTTCCCCCAGCACGTTGAACAGCCGCCCCAAGGTCCGCGGGCCGACAGGGACTTTAATAGGGCTGCCGGTGTCGGTCACCGACAAGCCACGGCGCAGTCCGGCTGTCGCCCCCATAGCTACCCCGCGTACCGTATAGGGATCGATGTGCTCCTGTACCTCGATCACCAGGTCAAGCGCATCGGCATCACGCCGAATGAGCAACGCATTGTGGATGCCCGGCAAATCGCCAGAGGGGAACATCACATCCACTACCACTCCCACTACCCGCACGACGGTTCCCGGATTAACCAAAAGATCACCTGCTTGTTTGCGGAGGAAGGCGCCTGGACACCTCCTACCAGGTTTGAATCATTACCGCCTAAGTATACCAAGAGAATCTTAAAGAGGCAAGACAAATCCAAAATTCAAGGAGGCATTGGACAAAATCCCCAATGCGTGTATTATCAGGCTGGTAAACGCAACAGGAGAAAAATCATGCCACTGGTAGAAGAGCTAGGTATCGATCTGGGTACGGTCAATGTGCTGGTCTATGTGCGCGGGCGAGGGATTGTGCTGCAGGAGCCTTCGGTCGTCGCCCAACAGATTGACAATGGCGAGATCGTCGCCGTCGGCGAGGAAGCGCGCGCGATGATGGGACGCGCCCCGGAGACCATTCAGGTGCGCCGCCCGCTGCGCGACGGCGTCATCGCCGACTACCGCATCACCCAGAAAATGCTCTACTACTTCATCAACCGCTCCATTGGCAAAACACGGTTGATCAAGCCACGGGTCTTCGTCACCGTCCCCTTCGGCGTCACCCAGGTGGAAAGCCGCGCCGTTCGTGAAGCCGCGCTGGAAGCCGGCGCAGGTCGCGCGTACCTGATCCCTGAACCACTGGCGGGCGCTATCGGAGCCGGGTTGCCGATCCATACGCCCGGCGGGCATATGATCGTCGACCTGGGCGGCGGCGCGAGCGAGGCAGCGGTGCTCTCTGTCTACGGTGTGGTGACTTCAGCCGCCATCCGCGTGGGCAGCGTGCGCATGGACGAAACCATTGCCGCCTACGTGCGGCGCAAATACAACCTGATGCTCGGCCTGCCGAGCGCCGAAGAAGCCAAAATCCGCATCGGCTCGGCCATCCCCACCGACGACAGTATACGTATGGAGGTTCAGGGCCGCGATCAGGTGACCGGCTTGCCACGCAGTGTCGAAATCACCACCGACGACATCGCCGAAGCCCTGGAAGAACCGATTACCCTCATCATCAACATGGTCAAAGGGGTGTTGGAACGCACACCACCGGAACTGGCGTCCGACATCATCGACCGGGGTATGACGATGATCGGCGGCGGGTCGCTCCTGCGCAACTTCGACCAGCTCCTGACCCAGGAAACCGGGGTACCGGTCTATGTCGCAGACGCGCCGATGGCGTGTGTGGCGGTCGGCGCGGGCAAGGCGCACGCCCTGCTCCCCTACCTGCAACGAACACTCTCTAAGCTGTAAAGCGGTTAGCCGTCAGCGATCAGCCTTCAGCGATCAGCCTTCAGCTTGACACGCTCAAAGCCCCGTCCCGGGGCTTTTTGTGCGCATTTCACCATCCTTCTCGGTGAGTGCTTACAACTTTTGGAGGGGTTTTGTGGTATAATGACTGGGTCAACAATGACCCTGGTCAAAATTGACCCCGGTCATATATATAGGGAGAGGCGCTCCGATGAAGAAAGTTGTATCGTGGGTCATCATCCTTGCCTTGATCGGCGGAGGGATCGCCGCGTATTTCTGGTGGCGCGGGGAACAGGCAACAGCGCAGCAAAGCAGCGACGTTCTTCGCACTGAGCAGGTGACACGCGGCGATCTGAGCATCACGGTCGTCGCTAGTGGCAACATCGCCGTCAACAACAAACTCGATCTGCGCTTCGACAGCAGTGGGATCGTCGATCGCGTGTATGTCCAGGTCAATCAGCGGGTACGGGCCGGCGAAGCGCTGGCGCAACTGGTCACCACAGATTTGGAGCGGGCCGTACAACAGGCAACCATCGCGCTGGAACAGGCAAAACTCAACCGCGATCTCCTCACCAAACCGGTGGCCACCGAGGATGTGGAACTGGCGCGTCTGAACGTCCAGAGCGCAGCGCAGGCGCTCGAAGTCGCGCGCATCGGCAAGCAGACGGCGCAGGCCGACGCCAACGCGATGATCGTCCAGGCGCAGCGCGCCCGTGAAAGCGCCTACAACGATTACACCAAGCAACAAAGCGAAGACGCGCGCCTCAGGTTCGAAAGAGCCGAGGAGCAGGAATACATCGCTAAAAAGAATGCCGAGGTCACGCAGGAACAAGCGCAGGCACAATGGTTGGCAGCTTACACTCGTTACCAGCAGGCCACCGAGAGCCTACACAAGCTCGAAGAAGGCCCCACCGAGCAGCAGGTGCGCCAAGCCGAGCTGCAAATCGAACAGGCCGCTTTGAACCTGGAGCAGGCGCA
>JAKJAB010000239.1:0-2513 GCA_022707725.1 Chloroflexota bacterium
CGCAGATTCACACGTTGCTGGCCGATAAGCCCGAAGAGAAGGTGCTGGCGTTCACCTGCCGTTGGTGTAGCGGCCTGGGCGCCGACAACGCCGGCGTGAGCCACTTTCAGTACCCGGCGAACACCCGCAACATTATGGTGATGTGCTCCGGGCGCGTCGATCCCGATTTCGTGATGGAGGCGTTCCGGCTGGGGGCGGGCGCGGTGCTGGTCTCGGGCTGTCACGTGCAGGACTGCCACTACATCACCGGCCGGCAGAAGGCGGACGCGCGGCTGGAGCGGATTAGGACACAGTTGGAGCGTATGGGGATGACGCCAGGGCGCTTCCGCACCGAGGAAGTCTCCGCCACCGAAGGCGCAAAGTGGGCGCGCATTATGACCGAGATGAGCACGTTGGTCACGGATATGGGGGCAGAAGCGATGAAGGCGGAAAACGAGAAAATGCTGCCCCAACTGGAGCGTCAACTTCGCCGCGTCCGTGAAGGGCTGGACGCTGCGCGGGTGCTGGACATCTTCGAAGCGCGGTTACAGGGCGTCAAGACGGAAATTCAACAGGCGTATGAGCGTGAGCAACGTTAGAAAGGATGGTGAAAGTGTATGGAGGTTATTCGGGAAATTCGAATTGTCGAGCAAGGCGAAATCACTTTACGCCTGCCCAAGATGTTTTGGGGGCGAGAAGTTGAGATTGTTATCCTCCCTGCCCCTGTACCTGACAAGGCGCACTCCAAAAAGAGGAGTTTGCGCGGTTGTTTGCAGTCGTATGCGCGACCAGAATTGATTGCAACCGAGTCCGCCGCATGGTTGGAAGCTGTGGAAGATAAACATGTTGCTCGTTGACGCCAATATAGTGCTTCGGTATATCTTGGATGACCATCCAGAGCTTTCCACGCGCGCGGCAGAAATTCTGGAGCAGCATGAGGCCCTTTTGCCGCTAGAGGTGGTATGTGAAATCGTATATGTCCTTCAGAAGGTATACAGTGTCCCGCGAAAAGAGATTCAAGCAAAACTATGTGCTTTGTTGGATGATCGCTTGATCAGTGTCGAGAAGACGGAGTCCCTACGACAAGCGCTGTCAGTCTACTGCACAAAAAACCTGGACATTGTGAATGCGCTTTTGTGGGCATACCATAACGTGGAACATCATCAGGTTATGACATTTGATGAAAAGCTATCCAAATTGTTGGAAATGGAGTAACCTATGACCTCTGAACTACATCCCTTTCTCGTTGAAGTTATGACATTGCGCGGCGGCAAAGACGTGTTGGAGTGTTACCAATGCGGCACCTGTTCCGCCTCGTGTCCCGCGTTGCAGGATATGCTCCACGGACCGCGCCGTTTGATGTATATGATCCAAAACGGGATGGAGAAGGAAGTGCTCTCCAGCCCCGACATCTGGCGCTGCGTTTCGTGCTACTCGTGCATGAGCCGTTGCCCACGCGGGATCGAAATCACGGTGCTGCTCTCCGAACTGCGCCGCCTGGCTATCCAAAAAGGGTACGTGGACGACAACGAAGCGCAGTTCGGCCAGGTGTTCACTGTGACGCTGGCGCAGCACGGGCGGATGTTCGAGCCGGAACTGCTCACGCGCTATTACCTGCGCACCTGGGATGTCAAAGGGATGCTGGGGATGGTCGTCCCGGGCCTGAAGATGCTGTCGAAGGGCAAAGTCGCCTTTACCCCACAGAACATCTCGACAGCCCAGGAACTCCGCGACGCCGGCGTTGTCCCCAAGGTCGATAGCTTCCCCCGCCGGAAATTGAACGACCTCTTGGTTGCTATGATGATAGCCGTTTTAGGAGTTTTCGCCGCTATCGGCAGACTGTTCTCCGGCAAAAAGAAGGAGGCGTTCCATGGATAAGGTCTATGCTTACTATCCCGGATGCAGCCTGGACGCCACCGCGAAAGAATACGATATGTCCGTGCGCGCCGTCTTCGCCAAACTGGACATCGAACTGCGCGAACTCGAAGGCTGGACCTGCTGCGGCGCAACCCATTCCGCCATCTACAAGGGCGACTCACGCTTCCTGCTCTCGCTGCGCAACCTGGCGTTGGCGGAAGCGCAAGGGTACGACACCGTCGTCGCGCCGTGCAGCGCCTGTTACAAGAACCTGCGTCGCGCTGCCCAGCTCGCCGAGGCCGACAAGACAATCTGCACCCGCGTCAACGCCGAGATGGGAGAGACGTTCAGTTGTTCAGGCAAGGTCGAAGTGCTGCACCCGCTCTATCTCATTCTGCGCGACTATGGCTTGGAAACGCTGCAAAAGCGCGTGGTGCGCCCGTTGACCGGTCTGAAAATCGCCAGTTACTACGGCTGTTTGCTCACCCGCCCGGCGGACGAGTTCGACAGCGCGGAACGGCCCACGGGACTGGACCGGTTGGTCAAGGCGCTGGGCGCCGAACCGGTGGACTACGATTACAAGGCCAAGTGCTGCGGCGGCGCGCTGGCGCTTTCGCACGGGGAAACGACGGCGCGCATGGCGGGCAACGTGCTGGCTTCGGCCAAAGAGCGCGGCG
>JAKJAB010000239.1:2523-5807 GCA_022707725.1 Chloroflexota bacterium
TACCAATCGAAGGCCGAGAAAATCGTGCGGCGCGACCTGAACCTGCCGGTGCTGTTCTTCACGCAGTTGATAGGGCTGGCGCTGGGCCTCGACCCCGCGCAGTTGGGGCTGAAGCGGCACATCGTCCCGACGGCGAGCGTTATCGCGCGCGCCGGCGCGTAAAAATTTCCGAAGGGAGCTGGAGCGTGAAACGCGGAACAACTTTGAAACATCGCACCGAAACGTCGCTCACCCTGGAGCGGAAGATGGTCACGCACCACGACGTCCTGACCTGGGATTTGGAGCGTTGCGTGGGCTGCCAGATTGGGCCGAAAGTCTGCCCGAAAGAAGCGATCAGCCACATCGATGGCGTGGTCGAAAACGGACGGATGGTGACGAAGCTGTTGGTGGACGTCGATCCCGACAAGTGCATCTTTTGTGGGATGTGCGTGGAGATGTGCCCGATGCGGGCGATTACTTTGACGCTCAACGACGAGCCGTACAACCCCGTCATCGAGTATGAAGCGTTCCCCAAATTGATGAAATCCACCAAATTCAACAAAGACGCCTTCGATTTCGGCCTGAAGGATTTCGTCATCGAAAACTGTTCGGCCAACGTCATCAGCTACGACGCGGAACGCCACACGATGAAAGTGGACCAGGAACACTGCATCCGCTGCCGCCAGTGCGAGGTCGCCAGCAACGGCGCTTTCGAAGTGCAGCAGCCCTGGCAGGGCACCGTGCTGCTGCGGCGCGAGCTGTGCGTCGAAGGGTGCCTGGCCTGCGCCGACGTCTGCCCGACCCGCGCGCTGCACATTGACGAAAACGGCGAATTGGTCCACGCGGATTACTTCTGCATCAAATGCGGCGCCTGTATGCAAATCTGCCCGATCAAGGCGGAGTGGGAGGAGTACGACATCCATTTCGAGTCTCAGGGCGTCATTTACACGCGCACGCACCGCCGGATGACGAACGCCGACGATCTGCCGGTGCTCGTGGAACGCTGGCGCGTGCGGCACACACCCGTCGAAAGCGCCTCATGGCTCGAAGCGCTTGCCAAGCTCGCCGACGAAAAAGCCAGCCAGGTCGAAATCGACCGCAAACGCGCGGTGCGCCGCAAAGACTTGATCCTGGCCTTGAAGGGCGGCAAATCGCACGTAAAAGACCACGAATAGCATTGCGCCAGACGCTGTCGCGCCCCGCGATACCGCGCGCGGGGCGCGCAACTTTATCCGTATTTACGCGAATATTGAGAGGGAACGGAATGCAACTTCGCCAATTGAGTGCTGTTGTGCCAGACGTACTTGAGTTTATGGGCGCGGACGCGCCAATCGCGGGCATCACCGACGATTCCCGAAAGGTGCAGCCCGGCTTCCTGTTCGTTGCGGTGCGCGGCGTCAACGTGGACGGCCACCGTTTCATCCCGGCGGCCTTGCGGGCCGGCGCGGCTGCCGTCGTTGGCGAGCAGCACGCCGCCGCCCTGAAACTGCCCGTCGGGTTCCCCTATTTGCGCGTAGCGGACGCGCGCCGGGCGTTGGGCTGGCTGCACGCGGCCTGGCGCGACTTTCCCTCGCGCCGCCTGGTATTGACCGGCGTTACCGGCACCGACGGCAAGACTTCGACGACGGACCTGCTCTACGCGATCTTGGGCGCTGCCGGACGCGAAACCGGAATGATCAACACTGTCAACGCGCGGATCGGCGCGCTGGACCTGGACACGGGCCTGCACACCACCACGCCGCACCCCGCCGACGTGCAGCGTTATCTGTCCGATATGGTCGCTGCCGGCGCGACACATGCTATTCTGGAGGCGACGTCGGAAGGGCTGGCGCAACAGCGACTGGCCGGCTGCGATTTCGACGTAGCGGTCGTCACCAACATCACGCACGAGCACGTGACCGCCCACGGCACCTGGGAAGCCTACCGCGAGGCGAAGGCCACGCTTTTCCGCAGCCTGGCGACAGCGACGCGCAAACCGGGCGCGCCGAAGGTGGCCGTTCTCAACCGCGACGACCCCGGTTCTTTCGATTACCTCCGCGCCATCCCTGCTGATCAGCAGGTAATCTACGGCCTCAACGCGGCAGACGTGGACGTGACAGCAACCGACATCCACTACACGCCGCAGGGGATTCGCGCAGTTCTGCGCAGCCCGTGGGGAACGGCGGATATTGCCTCGCCGCTGGTGGGCGCGTTCAACGTGAGCAACATCCTGGCGGCGGCTTCAGCGGCGCTGGCGCTCGGGGTGCCGCTTGCGGCGGTGGTCGAAGGGGTTGCAGCAATGCAAGGCATACCGGGGCGTATGGAACGCATCGACGAGGGGCAGCCCTTCACCGCGATTGTGGACTTCGCGCACACACCGAATGCGTTGCGCGCGGCGCTGCTGGCGGCGCGGCAGTGGGTGTCGGAGCAGGGCCGCGTCATCGTCGTCTTTGGCTCTGCCGGGCTGCGCGACCGCGAGAAGCGCCGGATGATGGGCGAGGTCGCCGGAGAGCTGGCAGACCTGACCGTGTTGACCGCCGAAGACCCACGCACCGAACCGCTCGACAACATCCTAGCGGAGATGGCGGACGGCGTGCTGCGGTATCCGCGCGTCGAAGGCGTGGACTTCTGGCGCGTGCCGGACCGCGGCGCGGCGTTGCTGCACGCCGTCAAACTGGCGCAGCCCAACGATATTATCCTCACCTGCGGCAAAGGACACGAGCAGAGCATGTGCTTTGGCGCGGTCGAGTATCCGTGGGATGACCGTGAGGCGCTGCGGCGCGCTCTGCACGGCAAAACGTTGGACACGCTGCCCACCCATTCGGCCAAAAGTTGAACCCTGTCATTCCGAACGGGTCGCAGCGGAGTGAGCGGTGGTTTATATGCGAATTGCTTTGTTGCACGACTGGCTAAATCAATACGGCGGCGCGGAGCGGGTGTTGGAGCTTCTGGTCTCGCAGTTCCCCGGCGCGCCGGTCTACACGAGCATGTACTGGCGCGAGAAAATGCCCGCCGCTTACCAGACCTGGGACATCCGCACCACCTGGATGGACCGGCTGCCGGACGTTTACCGGCGGCACCAGTGGTATTTTCCCCTGTACGCGCTGGCCTTCGCCGCGTTGGACGTGCGCCAGGGTTATGACGTGCTCCTCAGCAACAAGAGCGGCTTCTGCCACGGCGTCCGCGCGGGCGAGACGCCGCAGGTGTGCTACTGCCTGGCGCCGACGCGCTACGTGTGGGAATTCGACGCTTACGCGGCTCGCGAGAACCTGCCGGGGGCGCTCAAAGTGTTGCTCAAGCCGCTGGTTGCGCTGCTGCGGCGATGG
>JAKJAB010000023.1:0-9680 GCA_022707725.1 Chloroflexota bacterium
TGATGTTGGATGGCTTGATGTCGCGGTGCAGGATGGGTGGGTTCTGTTCATGCAGGTAGGCTAAAGCACTGCACAGTTGATCGGCCCAGTCGAGTACCTGCTCTTCCTCGATGAACCGGTTTTCTTTTAGGGCATTGTCGATGAGTTCGCGGAGGTCGTGTCCGGGCACAAAATCCATAACCAGGTACTCGCGTCCACTATGGGTAAAGTAATCCGAAACCTTGGGTAGATTGGGGTGATCCAATCGCGCCAACACGGAGGCTTCCTGGCGAAATTGATCTTGCAATTGGGTCAGCATCTCTGGTTCGATGTCGGGGTCGGGCGCGATTTCTTTCACAGCGCAGATGCGGCCGGGCAGCAGGGTGTCTTCCGCCCGATAGACGGCGCCCATGCCACCTTGTCCGATTGGCCCGGCAATCTTGTACCGATCTTTTAGCATCGTTTGTGGTTCCAGCAACTTGACCATACTGCAGATAATAATCGCTTGAAGACAGATTGTCAAGCGGGGGCCAATTGCAAAAGTCTCGCGGCACATAAGCCAAACATAGAGGCTTTTCGTCTTTGAATCTACAGATGGAGAATGTGTGATGAACGAGCAAAACCAGCCGTTGTTGATCATCTATAAGGGGGCGCTGGCCGGGATGCGCTGGCCGTTGGGTCGTGACCCGGTTACGCTGGGCCGTGCTCCGGATTGTGACATTGTTTTGCCAGAGCGTCAGATTTCGCGTTATCACGTGCGCATCGAGTGGGACGCAGATGGCTATGTGCTGCGCGATTTGGGGAGCAAGAATGGGACGCTCGTCAACGGAGAAAAGGTGCGCGGGCAGCTCTATCGTCTGCGTGACGGTGACGAGATTTCTTTGGCGACGACGCTACAAATCGGTTTTGTCGCTGACGAGGCCACATTGGGAAGAATTAAATCCGCCGCTATCGCCGCCGCAGTTTACAGTGCTGGCGATGTTGGTGAAATCCAAGGGTGCGGTAGTCACGCGGGAAGACGTCATTCGCGCAGTATGGCCCGACGCGGTGGGTGGCGTGACGGACCAGGCAGTGGATGCATTGATTTATCGCTTGCGAGAACGGCTAGCCGAGTTGGACCCTGACCGGAACTACCTTACCACTGTGCGCGGGCACGGGTTTCGTTTCGATATGGAGGATTGATATTTCGCGTAGTCATAAAACGACAGTGGAAATTGCGACTTTTTTATGCTTTGGGAGTAAAAATGACTATGCGAAATCGCTTAACCGCGCTTGACATGCCCGCAGGTACAAAGATGCCCGCTTATGACTTGCCATAGGCCGGATTCTCGTTACAATGCGCACTGTGACAAAGCGTATCAACCTCTGGCAGCGTTGGGATAGAGGGCTGTTACTCGCACTGTTGATCGGCGCAATAGCGGCGTGGCCGTTTTTCGCCAATCCAAGCT
Source organism: Chloroflexota bacterium (assembly GCA_022707725.1). Lineage (GTDB taxonomy): Bacteria > Chloroflexota > Anaerolineae > B4-G1 > SLSP01 > DSWT01. The sequence continues at coordinate 1,428 of JAKJAB010000023.1, forward strand.
TGCCTGTTGCCACCGACGCTGAACTGCACATCTTCCGCATTGCCGAGATGGGCTACAGTTTGCGGGCGGGCAATCTTTATCCCCGCTGGGCTGCGAACTTCTATTACGGGTATGGCTACCCGATTTTCAACTACTACGCTCCGCTCACGTACCACCTCGGTAACTGGGTGACGTTGTTTCAGCCAGAACACGCCGTGACCGGAGCCAAGACACTATTTAGCGCTGCGGCATTGCTTGGCGCAGTCGGCGCTTATCTGCTAGGGCGTGAATTCGGTGGGCAGGGTGGGGGCGTGCTTGGTGCGGGAGCCTTTGCCTTCGCCCCGTACATCCTGTTGATCAATCCCCACGTGCGCGGCGACTTGCCGGAAGTCTTTGCGTTGGCCATCGTGCCCTGGACGCTGTGGAGTTGGGAGCGACTCTGGGGTGGTGGAGGCAAAGTGGCTTTTGTCGCAGCGATTGGCTCCGCGACGATAACCCTGTTGAGCCATAACCTCACCGGCCTTACCACAATGCTGCTGTTGATGGCACTGTCAGCGTGGCATTGGCTGATTGGCAGGAACCGTGCGCGCTTTGGCTGGGCGCTCCTGGCTGGTATCTTGACAGTGCTACTGACCGCGTTTTTCTGGCTCCCATTCCTCCTCGAGCGTGGGCTGATTCGACTCGATGTTGCGGGCGAGGGGCATTACGATTTCCGCAATCACTTCGTGCTGCTCCGCGACCTGCTTGCGTTTTTGCGACCGATAGATTGGCGCGCCGCGACGAACAATCCCACGATGAGTGTCGGACCGCTGTTGGTCGGACTCGCCATCGCTGGCTTTGTCGTCGCGCTGATCTTGCACAAGAAGACGCCCCAATTGCAACGCCTCGGCTTCTATCTATTGAGCAGTCTCCTGTGCTTTTGGCTGATCACGCCGGGCAGCCGGTTGGTTTGGGAGACGATTCCCGGCATGGTGTATTACCAGTTTCCATGGCGCTTTCTCGGTCCCCTGGCGACCCTGTTGGTGCCCCTGGTCGCCACACTTGGCAACATTGAGCTGCCCGACAAGCGCCGCGCGGCGCTACTTGCCGCCTTGTGCGGCAGTATCCTCATCACGGCACTGCCAGGGCTATATCCAATCCCCTGGGCAACCGACTTTGGGCCGGTCGACCCTCTGACGTTGCTGGATTTCGAACTGCAAGGACGTTGGCGCGGTACGACGTCGACCGATGATTTTATGCCCGTGACGGTCGATGTGATTCCCGGCCCGGCGCAATCCTTGCTCGACTCGTATCGTTCTCCGCCGATTGACCGCATCAACCGGTACACCCTTCCAGCCGACACCATCGTCACCGCGCTGACCGACGTTCCGTGGCGCAATCGTTTTGCCGTGCGAGCGCCCAACGAGACACTTCTGCGGCTGTTTTTGTTCGACTTTCCCGGTTGGCAAGCCTATGTGGATGGGCAAGCAACACCCATCACCATTGCCAAGCCGGAAGGTTTGGTCACGCTGAAGGTTCCGGCCGGTAACCACGAAGTGCTGTTGCGCTTCGAAGACACGCCGCCGCGCAAAGCCGGGTGGGTTGTCGCCGGTGTGGGCTTCATCGCGTTTTCTGTCGCTGTGTGGCGTTTCCCAGAATGCAAGGACGAGTCTGTCGAGGCCACGCGTGAGGGCAAGACACTCACCTGGTTGGCGGTTTTCCTGGGAGCTGTGCTTTTACTAAAACCACTGTTTTTCGATCATATCGAATGGTTTCACTATAGCTCGCAGCCAGGCGAAGCACGCGCAGCCCGTTACCGGCAAACAGCGGACATCGGTGGGGAGATTGCACTCCTCGGTTTCGACCTTTCTGGCACGCGGCTCAAGCCGGGCGGCACACTGGATGTCACTATCTACTGGAACGCACTGCAGGCGATGACAGAGACATACCAGTCTTTTGTGCACGTGGTCTATCCCGAAGGACGCATTTGGACGCAATCGGATCATCTGAATCCGGCAGGATATCCCACCAACCAATGGCCGACCGATCGCTACATCCGCGACCAGCACCGGCTTGTACTGCCTCCAGACATGCCGGAGGGTGAGTATAGCATCTCCGTGGGGATTTACCTGCTGAGCAACAATACACGCTTGCCGGTGCTGCAAGCCGAATCAGGCGCGCGCGCCGACAACGTCATTTTGAGCAAGACGATCACCGTGAGGAGGTAAAAGTATGGCAAAGCCACAACAGCGTACCAAGCAAAAACGCAAACCATCATCCGTGAAGGCGGTCAGCAAAAAGCGACAATCGCAGAACCGATGGCTCAAACTGTAGCCATTGTCGCGTATATCATCAGACCTCATTCGATGCGCTCGTGCAGGAGTACGTCGCCACAGGGAAAGTGCGCTACGTGGATTATTATTTCGGCTTTCCGCAGTCTATCAGTGCCGGCGCGGTGGAAGCCATGATGTGCGCGGCGGAACAGGGCAAATACTTCGCCTTCAAAACGGCGCTCTTTTCCACCGTCGCCGAGGGGGAGTTGGACATTGTCACTGCCGCGCGCGGTGTCGGATTACATCTCAACGCCTTCGACACATGTCGCCGCATCCGGCGCTATCAGGACACCGTGCCGGAGATTGCGCTGACCGACAATATGGGCGTGACAGCCACACCTACATTCTTTGTCAACGGGCAAGAAGTGCGAGGGAATCGTCCTGACGAGATTCGGCAGTTGATTGAGGCGGCTTTGCTTGCCCCATAAGCTGATGAGATAGCAAACTATATCGAAGTACCAAAAATGGGGCGGAAATCCGCCCCATTTTGAATTGTAATCGGGGTCTGCGCCGGCTTATTCCCGCTGCTTGAGGGTACGGCGATAGATGTCGTCCATATCGTCGCGGCGCGTATCGCGTTGCTTGTTCTTGCGGTTGCGCGATTTGCGCTCGTCTGACATCGCCTGCGCCTGCTGGAACGCAATCTCCATCGGCGACAGGGTCGGTTCTTCGTCGTTCTTTTCCTCGTCCATATCCTCGGCCTCAAGCTGCATCGTCAGATCGATCTGACGCTTGCGGCGGTCGAGCTTCAAGACTTTCACCTCGACTGTCTCGCCGACCTTAACCACATCGGCAGGATTGCGCACGAATTGCCCCATTTCGCGCATGTGCAACAACCCCGGCCGTTCCGCGCCCAGATCGACGAAAACGCCATAACGCTCGAGTCGCACGACTTTGCCTGTGCGGATTTGCCCTTCGGCCAAATCATCCCATTCCACGGCCGCCGGTTCGACCATTGTCAGGGCTACACGTCCTTTTTCCGGATCGACGCTTTGTACCCAGACTTTGACCTTGTCACCGACTTTGACCTGGTCGCTAACTTTCTTGACCCGCTGTTCTGACAAGCGGGAAATATGAATCAACCCTTCGCGTTCAAGCCCCAGGTCAACGAAGGCTCCGTAGAGTTCCGTGCGTGTGATTGCACCCTGCAAACACATTTTGGGTTGAAGGTCATTAATCGAGGTTGGTTGTGTTAATTCTTCCGACATCCGCTTAATTGCTCCTTATAGTTAAATAACGGTAGACATTATAGCGCAGGTGTTCCCGATGTCAAATCATCAGCCGCGCTCAAACTCTTTCCACTCGCGCCGGACACGACGATCGGCATCGCGTTTGGCGATGACCTCGCGCTTGTCGTATTGGCGCTTGCCGCGCACCAGGCCGATCTCCACTTTCGCCAACTTGCCTTTGATATACATCCGCAACGGCACAATGGTGTAACCACGCTCCTGTGTGCTGCTTTGCAGCCGTGCGATCTCCTTGCGGTGCATCAAAAGCTTGCGCGGGCGCTTGGGATCGTGTGACGATCGTCCGGCCTGCTCGTACTGCGCGATGTGAACCTCGTACAACCACAACTCACCGTTTCTTACCTGGACGTAACCTTCGCCCAGGCTCACTGTGCCCGCGCGCACCGATTTTATCTCTGTGCCGGTTAACGCAATACCTGCTTCATACCGGTCTTCGACGAAATACTCGTGGCGGGCCTTGCGATTGGTCGCCACAACCTTGACATCATCCACGTTATTGTCCTTGCGTGAGGTATTCGATCGCGCGTTCCAGTTGTGGATCCGTGCCAGACGGTGTGTCATCCGTGATTTCGACCAGAATATCCGGTTCCAATCCGTCGCCGTGGATGCTGGTATCGTTTGGCGTGTACCAACGCGCAATGGTCACGCGCAACTGGGATCCATCGCTCAACGCGTTGGGACGCTGTACCGAACCTTTGCCGAGTGTCTTCGTCCCAATCAACACGGCGCGTCCTCGATCGCGGAGTGCGCCCGCCACAATTTCCGAGGCGCTGGCGCTACCACGATTGACCAAAACTACCATAGGCATGTCCTCGCCGATGTCGCCATCATAAGCGTAGAATCGTTGCTCGTCACCCGAACTGTCGCGCTCGATTGCCACCAGGCCCTTGCTCAAAAACAGGTCTGAGACTTTGATCGATTGGTCCAGCCAGCCACCAGGGTTAGAGCGCAGGTCGAAAATGAGGCCCTTGGGATTTTGCCGTAGTAGCTCTTTGAGCGCATCCTGGACTCTGTCCGTCGCGTTTGCATCGAACTCGGAGAGCAGTACATATCCGATCCGGTTATCCAGCATACGGTATTCCACAATCGGCACTTCGATGCGCGCACGTTTTACCGTGATAATGATAGGTTCCTCCTCGTCAGCGCGGAGAATTGTCAACACGGCATCTGTGCCTGCCGGTCCGCGGATATAGCTGATGGCTTCATAGAGTCCCAATCCTACCAGGGATTGATCGCCCACAGCCAGGATAATGTCATCGGCAAGGACGCCCGCTGCCTCTGCCGGTTGTCCCGGAATGAGGTCGGCAATTTCGAGATATCCATCTTCGCGCATCGTCACATGAGCACCGATGCCTTCGAAAGAGCCGCTGGCATCCTCATTGAGAATTGCCGTGACCTGTGGATCGATGAATGAGGTATAGGGATCGTCCAGGGTCAGTAGCATCCCGCGGATTGCGCCGTAAGTCAGTGTTTGCTGGTCGGGTAGGTCGCCGTAGAATTGCTCATCCAAAAGCCCCAATACCTCTCCGACAAGCTCATAATCGAACGCCGTCGAGAGGGCAGGAGGGATGTCAGCAGCCGAAGGACGCTGTGGGGACTGTGGAACCACAGTTGCTTCGGCGGAGGGTGTGTTCTCCTCGGACAGCTCAAGTATGGGAGGTTCTGGGCAAGTGATGGCCGCGGTCTCTCTGGCACGTCCGGTCAGACGCCCAATAAGGAAACCGCCACCGAAAGCGCCAACGGTTAACGCGATAACAATAAAGCAAACTCCTACTACGATCAATACTTTACGGGTCATTCTTTACTCTCCTTACTCGACTCCTCCCCTGGAAGGGTGGGGCGGGTTCAAGGTTCATCTATGGACGTTTATTTTAACACAAGCGGGATAAGTTTCAAGGTGCGCGCCAGGTGGGTTTCCCACGGGATGCTGATGCCGTTGAAACCAAAGCTATTTGACAATATTCGCGAGTCTGCTATAATTTGATCCGTAAATGAGTGAGAGTTCGAGTTCGTCCGCTGAAAGGCCTGGACGTTTTACGAGTCCGGGTCTTTTTTTGTAGGATTGAACAAGAGTTCTCGCTCGTTAAAAATCAAGTATGTAAGTTGAAAGGAAGAGAAACTGTGAGCAATCGGGAAACTGGAACTGTCAAGTGGTTCAATGGAGCGAAAGGCTACGGCTTTATTTCACGGGAAGGCCACGACGATGTCTTCGTGCATTATTCCGCTATCCAGGCGGATGGGTTCAAAACCTTGGACGAAGGTCAGCACGTCGAATTCTCCGTTGAGCAAGGCCCTAAGGGCCTCCAAGCCACCAATGTGGTGCCTGTGAAGGGGTAGTCACTATGGCGAAGAAAATTTACGTCGGCAACATGAGTTACGACACAACCGAGAACACATTGCGTGAGCTGTTCGCAGCCCACGGGGAAGTTGTTTCGGTGAGTGTCATCACAGATCGCGAAACTGGTCGCCCGCGTGGTTTCGCTTTCGTTGAGATGGCGTCCGATGCAGCAGCAAATGCAGCGATTTCGGCGCTCGACGGCCAGTCAGTCGACGGCCGCAACCTCAAGGTGAACGAAGCCCGTCCTCCCGCGCCGCGGGGTGGGGGGGAGCGTTCTTACGGCGGTGGCGGTGGTCGTGGCGGCCGTGGTATGGATCGCGGTGGTCGTGGCGGCGGTGATCGTGACCGTCGGCGTGATCGCGGCGACGATTGGTAGATCGACCGACCCCAAGGTCAAGACCTACATTAAAACAAACAGGCCAGTATTGCACTGGCCTGTTTTTGTTTTGGGTACATTATTTTGAAATAGAACAAAGTTTCTATCCATCTAGTGGGGCACTCTGCTGTATTGTCGATCAAGTCTAGACGCATTATGTGCGTTGAAATAGGATCTTGTCTAGATTACAGAAGCTGCTGGAATCCTTACAGTGAAGATATATCCGGCTGAGTCGATCAACCTGTTTTGGGGCTTCCAGAGCCATAATTTTACATAATATACATAGTCGGAAGTTTCAAATAGTCCCAAAATTACTTTTCTTGGCTTCGGAGATCCTCTACATTTCAGTTGCTCTGCCATTGTGCGCTTTGAAAATTCGCAAGGTTCTGGCGGAAAATGAGAATCAACTTGATGAATCGCGCAGGAAGCGGGATATTTCCTGGTGATACTACTGTTACCTCGCCGAGCTGGATTTTACGACGCGTTTGACGTTCTTACCCCAGTGATCCTCTTTCAGTGCGGCTTCGTCTTGCTCTGAGACTTCGCGTGGCGCAGAGAGTACGCGGCCATTCGTGAAATGCTGCGACGCAATCAACATTCTGAACTCTTCCCGTTCTTGTTCAAGTTGGCGCTCTTCGCGTTCCAGCGCATTATGCCATACCTGCAATTCTTTTTGCCATATTTCTAATTCAATATGCTTTTCTTGTATATCTTGTTGCTCTTCGGCCAAAGCCATCCGGCGCTTGACGGCTGCGCCGCGCTCTACCCATAGGTAGATAAAAAACAGCACAGCCAGCAGAAAAAGCACTGCTCCGGAGAGAAACATCACTGCGTCCAGTACCATCGCCTCATCGTCCAGTCGTCTATAGTCAAATCGTCAGAGCGGCAAATCACAGTGTCTTGTTGCTACATCATTTGCAGCAACATGACGCACTCATTATACAGCCAACCGACGGATTGGGTAGAGATCGCCTGCTGTAAAACCACGCTCGCGGTAGTAGGGGCGTGTGCCGACAGCGGCGATAACGGCCAATACCTCGAATCCAGCCTGGCGCGCCATCTCGGCAGCAGTGTCGAGTAACTGCGTCCCCAGACCTCGATGCTGTGCCGCCCCACCCCGCTGCCCCAACGCCTGTGCCGGGCCATAGATGTGTAACTCGCGCACCATCGCCGCTTCGTAAATTTCAGGAATCGGTAATATATCGCGCGGCGTGGTGGGTAAGGAAAGTCGCAGGAAACCCGCCAACTGCCCCCCAGGCGTGAGGTACTGCAGGAAGTGCTCTTGCGTGGCATCGGTAGGATAGGACACGACATCCAGCCGGAGTTCTTCCATGGCCTGGCTTTGCCCCACAGCGATTTCCTTCCCGCGCACTTCACGGCAACGGATGCATTGACATGCGAGAGCTTGTTTGCGCATCCGTGTCTGCACAAGCTGGCGCAGGTTGCTCTTGGTCGTTCCGGCGGCAATGTACTGCGCGGGAATGTCACGCATCAGGCGGTTGATACGGCTGTAGGGCGGCATCAGCATCTTGCACTGTACCAACAGGTCGATGAGCACGTCTTCAGCATAGGGTTGGTACTGTCCTTGCTCCCAGAGTGCATAGAGGTCTGTCCCTTCAAGGAGTGCCGTCGGGTAGACTTTGATCTCATCGGGTCGTAAAGCGGGATCGTCCCACAACCGTGCGAAGTCTGCCAGATCCGATTCCGGCGTCGCACCGAACAGGTTGGGCATCCAATGCAACACAATCTTCAGACCGGCCAGCCGGAGTAGCCGCACCGCGCGCCGCACATCATTGAGTGTGTGCCCGCGGCGGTTAAGCGCCAAAATGTGATCATCGCAGCTCTGCACACCAAGCTGGACCTTCGTCACCGCCTGATGGCGCAGCACCAACACCTCCTCCGGGGTGATCCAATCCGGACGCGTCTCGACGACGAGACCCACGTTGCGGTGGGTCGCGCTCTCGTTGCAATATAACGCTTCTTCGAGGGTAGCCGACTCCG
>JAKJAB010000023.1:9690-14590 GCA_022707725.1 Chloroflexota bacterium
TCATCGCATCGAAGCAGCGTCGCAGGAAGCACTCGCGATAGTCGCGCGGATAAGAGGACCATGTCCCGCCCAGGATCAACAATTCAATCTTGTCGGTGGCGTGGCCAATCGCATTGAGAGCTTCGATGCGCGTGTGCGTCTGAGCGTAGGGATCGTAGTTGTTTTGGATAGCGCGGAGGACGCCCGGTTCGCCATCGAGGTAGGATTTGGGCGCCTCGTGTTGTTCCGGACAGAAGATGCACGTCCCTGGGCATGGATACGGCTCCGTCAGGACAGCCACCGGCGCGACGCCCGAAATCGTGCGCACGGGCCGGCCACGCAGCCGACATTCGATCCGTGCATCCTCGACAAGCGCCCCACCCTGCACCAGTCTCTGGTAGGCATCCAACAGTTGGGACTTTGCATACGTCCCGGTCGGGCTGGGATAGCGCCGCAGGATCGGCATAATGTCGTTATCGCTTGCCGGCAGATCACGCAGCGCCTGCAATAGATGAAGGATATTCTTCCGTTCGCTTGCGTGCGTCAAATCGATTGTCTCAGGAACCCCGCCCTTGACCATAGCTCTTAACCACCTAGATTTTTACCCAACCGGTAAGAAACTGGACGTCGAAAGTGGATGCATACCAGTTCGTCCAGGTTGTGGGGTATTATACCACTTCTATGGCCTCCTGGAAGTTCTGACAAAGAAGCTCGAATGGTTTGAATTTGTCACTTGCAAAGATTTGACTATACTTTGCATTATGCGCGAAGAAGTCATCAATCTGTTGAATAACCTGAATCGCACTTTTTATGATGCACTGGCTGAGGCTTTTGCAGCTTCCAGAGGGGCGTCGGAGCCAGGACTGGTGCGCGCACTGGCTCCGGTACAGCCTGGTGCGCGCGTGCTCGATCTGGGATGCGGACAAGGCCGGGTTGCAGCGATGCTTCCGGCGAGCTGTGAGTACGTGGGGCTGGATTTCTCCGCTGAGATGCTGGCGATTGCCGAACGAACTGCGAACACCAGTCACCTCAGCAGCGCCTCGTTTATCGTTGCCGATTTACTCGATCCGACATGGCCGGCGTTGGCGACCGGGCTTTACGATTGGATCGTCCTGCGCGCGGTCCTGCATCACATTCCCGGCGCAGCCAACCGGCAGTCAGTTTTGAAACGCGCAGCAGACCGCCTTGCTCCGCAGGGACGCTTATTACTCGCCAACTGGCAATTCCTGGAAATCGAACGGTTGCGCCGCCGGCTGTTGCCCTGGGATGTGGTGGGATTGTCGCCGGACGACGTCGAACCAGGCGATTATATGCTCAACTGGCAACGCGAAGGATACGGCATTCGCTACGTGCACTGGATTGGCGAGGTCGAAACAGCAACGCTTGCCGCTGCCGCCAGTCTTTCTATAGACACCTTATTCCGTGCAGATGGACATCGCAATAACCTGACCCTTTATGCGGTACTGTGGAGAACCTGATCGATGCAATTGAGCGCCGGTGCAGAGGCCGACGTCGCCGTATTTTTGCTGCGCGAGGGGACATTCGGCTATAGCGATTGCGGCTATTTGCAACACTAGTCTTTGGCCTTCCCTACGACATAGTAAACAGTCGAGTATTCGTCATCGTACACCGGCTCCAGCCAGCCACGTTGGGTCATATAATCGAACTTGGGTAAACCCTCGGCGATCATATACGCGCGTTCATAAGGCGCCAGAATAACGTATTGGACGTTGTAACGCTCCAGGATGTCCATGGCGTAATCCGCATCCGTTGTGTTGTAGAAGTATTTGATGTCCGCCTGACGCGCTTCGACTGTGCCACCGGGCATTGTCATGCGTTGTTGGACAGAATGCCAGCGCCAGGCCGCGACGGTGGGTAGCCCGGTGTACACCGAAATCCGGCCTCCCCAGAGATACTCGCGCGCCCCTTGCCCTTCCATGATCGTAGGCGACCCGTGAACGTTATCCTGAAGCCAGCGGATTACGCGATAGTCCGCTTCGAGCGGTATGCGGGCATCGTTCTCGTATTGCACGGCGTAATTCATATAGGGCATCCCATCCAGCGTACGCGGCGCTTCTGTTGCCCAGCGATCGCGGACTTTGGCGGGAATCGCCATAGCCGGATACAGCGCCGCGCCGGCCAACAGAATAGCCATCACTACCGAAACGGAGTCGCTGATAAAGTATGGGACCCGCGCTAGAGGCGAAGCCTTATCCACGCGATAATTTCTGAGCGCGTAGTCGATAATGCGCTCGACAGCAACTGCGGCGCTCAGGCCGAGCAGCATCCACACTTGCAGGTAGAATTTGAACACCGTGTTCATCCGCCCGATGTCGCCATCCAGGACGTAGATTTCGACCAGCAAACTGAGGGCGAGCGCAGTCCCCACCCACATCCACAGTTGGCGCGCATGGGACGTGCTATACGGATCGACCACCAGCAACGCGGCTACCATTCCCAACGGAATGACGGCCCAGGCCAGGGGGACGCCCATCAAGAGCAAAGCGCCTCCTAGCACAATCATCCCCAGCACCACCATGCCCAACGCCAGTAACGTACCCTCATCGCGGTCTTGCCAGAGACGATGCAGCAGGACGCGACAACGCACGACTGCCAGCACGACCAGCGGAAATAGGAACTGCCCGTGCATGATCAAATAAATGCCGAAGGGGGTGCGCGATCCCCGCCAGAGGCCAAATGAAGAGTACGCCGCCTCGAAGTTTGCGGTGAAAGGCAAGAAGAGTAGCTCGCCCAGCAAGAAGAACACTACAGGTGTCAGTAATTTATAGTACGGGAACATTGGCTGTAGTGTATGGGCGCTTGCCGTGTTATCCTCTAAGATGTCGATACCCTCTTCCGGGACGCTTTCGACCGGCGGCGCTTCTCGCTCCGGTTTACTGAAGAACGTGAGCCACGCGGCGACGCTCATCAGCGCCACGTACGTCGGCCAGTCCCAGGTATTGGTCGCACGCAACGCCCCAGCGATTAATCCTGCCAACACCGCCGTCGGCACGGGACGTGGGATACAACATCGCACATAATCGAGCCACGTTCTTTTCGCCGACACAGCCGCAGAATCGACGCCGAAAGCTGCCGGTACTGCCAGGCCCCATTGCAGCGCAATCGCCAGCGCAACCTGTGTTAACGGGAGCGCCATCATATGGGCGTGCAGGTCTGCATATAAAAAGGTGAAAGCGGGGAATTCGTTGATCGCGCCTACTTCCCCTTCAGCGAATGGGATCACGCGCGTTGCGTTCCAGTACCACCACTCTGCTCTGAATGGCAGGGACTTCCCCTTCATCAGAACTTCCCACAATCCCACAAGCGCAGAGACCACCGCTGGATAGCCGGAGATGAGACTCTCGAATTCGATGTTACCGATTTCCTGGAAGCCCAGGAACAGCAAACGCAATTCGCCCAGATTGCCCAAGATGAGTACCAGTAACAATCCCAATATCCCTGCGCGGTGGCTGCGCTTACGATCTCCCCCGGCCAGATTGTTGGCTACGGTATAGGCCCCCACCCCGGTCATTGCAAAGAGTGTAGGGACGGCCAGGTTGTAACCCACACTCGGTATGATGCCCAGGGCTTTGATCAGTGAACCAACCATCACAAAACCAAAGTAATAGTAGTTCATCGTCCCGCCGGCAAACCACGGGTCGTAGGGCGGGAACCAGGTCGATTTGATGACGGCGTTGAGATAGGCGAAGTCCATCGGTTTTTCGCCGCCGGAGACGGGATGCCACAGATCGGGATTGAGGAAGCGCACGCATGTCCATCCGATATACAGCACAGCGAAGATGATTTCAAGGCGCAGCAGATCACGCCAATGCTCGCGGAAGAACGCGCGGAAGACGCTCTGTTTTTTGTAAACAAACCATGCCGCGAGTGCTGTGCAGAGCAGGAATACCACCCACAAAAGCAGACGAGTGTGGGAGAACAGATGAATACTCGACAGCAACCAGGCTAAATATGACCACACCAGCAACCCTACCGCGCGCGCCAATCCATAGCCGCGATAGCGCAACGCGGGGAAAGCATAGTACAACCACGGGAACGCCATCAAACCGAGCGTCGTCACGAAAAGCCACCACACGATCACAGCCAGAATCTGCGAGCAGTTTTGCAGTGCATTCCGATTGAAAATACGCCGCCAGCTCCCCCCCCTTTCCTGATCGGCACGTATGCGCGGCGTCATCAGCAAACTGCGATGTTCTTTATCACGCGCCCGAGTAGTCTGTAGCGGCGTCATCCAGCGAACGTCACGCAACAGAGAGAGCGGCAGGACGGTTTCGGCACGCGCTTGCGCGTAGGCTTCCGTTTTCGCAAAGATCAGCACTGTTGGATGATCGTAGACACTGAAGGCTTCTTCTGCTGCGGGGAACCGAATCTGGCACGAGCGCGCGTTGGTGTACTGTGGCACTGGCACATTAAAAGGGATTTCCTGGTCAGGAAACTGGCATGGTCCCAATGAGGGGTACGAGACAAATTCCGCCACCAGTTCAAAGCCCAGGCTACCGTCAAACAACGCCTCGTAATAGGCGGAGGTAAACGGATACCGCATCGGCAGCCGGGGAATCGATGCATACGCCCGGTTACTGGACAGCACAATGTAATCGGTCTCGTTCAGCCATTCAAACAGCGCTCTACGTTTTTCCAGTGTATCGTCATCGTAGATGTGCATCAATCCATCGGGCAAACTGGATGCGGAAGTCAAACCGCGATACCAGTTTCCATAGGGGTCCTTGCCGTCAATGCGCTGCGGTAGCGCATCGTCCCAGTGCTCGTTGCCGATGACCGACGTTTGCAAGCGGATTGACTCGCCTTCCAGCAGCGTGATCTCGAGGTAGACTTGCCTGCCTGCCTCTAACGCAACCGGGCGAGGCAATACAGCCTCAATAACATGCGTACCACTGGTCGA
>JAKJAB010000023.1:14600-18384 GCA_022707725.1 Chloroflexota bacterium
TGAAATCGACGATGGTCTCAGCCAGCACATTGGTCTCGTCAATATTTGTGGTCAGCGCAAGACGTAGGCGGCGTTCACCGATTTTTACTGGCACAGAAACCTTGTTGAGGGTGAGGCGTGTGACAACGCTGTCGATCTCTGGGACAAATGGCGTGAAACTCGATGGTATGTAGCTGCTTAAAATCGTGCCGGGCTGAACAGGGATCTGGATTTTGATGCCGCTGTCGGTATGCGCCGTCGCCACTGTGGGAATGTTGCTAAACATCCACCGCGAGGCCTCGACGCGGGTGATTGAGCGGCTATAGATTTGAAGGAACGCCAGCGCCCACACCACTGTCCCGGCCAGAACCCCAACCGGCAGAATCAGCAGCAGGCCACGCGCAATCTTACGCCAGAGCAACGCAAGTCGAGTCCACTCCCATGCCCATTGCGCTCCGCGGACCAGCGTCCACGCGCCGAAGGTTGTGAACACGGGATACACGGGCAGCAAATAGCGCATGGACTTAACCCACAGCGTCCCCTGATACAGAAAGAAGATCGTCCCCCAAATCCAAAGCAGTAGATGCTGCCACTCGCGCTTGCGCACAAGTTGCCAGAACATTAGCCCCCACCCTACCCAGGCTGCGATACCGAGCGGCAATCCCATGCCCCAGAACACCATATTGATGAATGGGAAAACGATAGGCGTGCGCGCCGTCCACTGATGGCCAAAGGGAGCATCGCGCAGGCCACTGGCCATATCCTGCGCGCTTTTCATAGTATCCATCCATGAGGGGTTGATGCGCACATCGAGGAATCCCGGCCCGGCAAAGGCATACGGCTGCGCAATGCGAAATGCGAACGCTGCCAACATCCCCGAAAGGACCACGGCAACAATCGGCGCGAGGCGGAGTGCAAATCGGCAGCGCACCGTGCCTCCAATGGAGGCATCGGCGGACGGTTCGCAGTGTAGCAAAGCTGCCAGCCCAACGATGCCGGCCAGCGGCCATACACTTATCTTCGACGCTACGGCCAACCCAGTCGCAAAGCCCGCCAGTAGAAGAAGCCAGGGCTGCCGGTAACGGACAGCATACACGGCGAAAAAGAGCGTCCAGGCGACAAAGACTGTCGCGAAGCTGTCGACAACAAAAAAGTGGGCATGCTGAATCGGTAGCACGGCAAAAGCATACAAAGCAGCGGCAAGTAGCGCGGTCTTATTGCCGTATAACGCGCGCGCGAGCAATGTCAGGGCAACGAGGGTCGCCAGATCCGCCAGCGCCGACAAGGCGCGTCCCACAAAATGGATGCCGCCATAACCGGTATACTGTCCTTCATAACATGGGCCGGAGGCATTGAGCAACGCCAGGCGCAATACTGTGCCCGCCGGACGAGAGGGTTCGGTGCACGATTGATCCATCCAGCCTGCCACAGCGCGCGTTACAAAGAGCGGCAGCGTGCCGTAAACGTACCCGACATACCCTCTGTTTGTTGGATTCAAGGGTGATTCAGCGGTGTTCCAGTACTGGGATAAAGCATCGGGGAACTGCAAGGCGCTGACCACCATCGTCAGATACCGTTCATCGGGATGCAGGTGGGTTCCCTCGTCCCAATCGATGTTGTAGGCGCGCACCCACCCCGCGATAAGCAGGATCGCCATCAGCAATAAAACGAATGAGCCACGCAATGGTGGCCGGCTAGTTTTGGCAGACGGTTCGATACTCATAAAATCCTATTCAAAAACCCAATTTCGCATAGTCATTTCTTTTTACAAAGGAGCAAATTGTCGCATTCCCAATTGCGCTTTATGACTACGCGAAATAAACTTTGGCGAATTCGATTTGCGAGCTACTGGGTCTACTGCGCAGCGACGATGTGGGCCGGCATATGTGCCGTCAGCCTCTCGCGCGCATCGATCAACGCATCCTTCGGCGCAGCCTCATCGGGAGACGCAACATCAACGTACCGCGCACCCTCCAGGATTTCATCGAGAATTTGCGCACCTGTCCGCCCTGTCCCTGGGCTGATCGCAATTCGCAAGTCGCGCCGAAAAGCGCGAGTTAAATCGTCGCCGGTCACATTCGAGACCAAAGTCATCGCCCGCACGGCATTGGCAATCGCATAGCGTGGTTCGATTCGCTCCAGATCCTCGAAAAAGAAGGCGCAACTGACGAACATGCGCTGCCGGTATACCTGAGCCTCCAACAGATCCAATAACCGCCGCTGCGCTGTTGATGTCAAATGGCCCAGGTAATAATCCGCCAAAAAACGCGGCCCACTGGTTTGCCGAAGTAACACACGGATGTAATCATCCCGCAGACTCCACGGGGCAAGATTGCGGCGACGCATCATCTCGGCGTAGATTTCGTCAATATCGCGCGAAAGATTATCCAGGGCGCGCCGTAACGCCCCTTTCCACTGTCCGCAACCCGGGGTGCAGTGACAACCGGTGGCCCAGCGCCCTAGATCGTGTGCGCAACTCCACGCAGTATTTTCTACAATTTCGATATCAGCCTGCGGAGGATACTCACGTAAATAACGCCCCAGCGTCGTAATCTCGTAAGCGTCAGACGAGTCAGGTGTCGTCAGCCTCTCCAATACCCGCACACCATGCTTTTGGTGATGTCCAAAGGTTTCACCATCTGTCGCAATAAGCGTCAGCGTGCCGGGCGCAGAGCGAGCCAAATACTCGTTGATCAGTGGCTGTACGTGCTCCGGCTCCGGCATACTGAACGAAAAATAGTTCGAGAGATCACGGTCACGCACGAACACGGCGATAGAACGCCCATGTGGCAATCGAACGTGATACGGGCCAGCGCCAAGCGAGAGGTCCCCATGAACCTGTTCGCCAGAAAGGATGACGAAGGACAACCCCGCCTCGGCGACCGTTTCCAGCGTCTCGTAATCGACCGCCATCTCCGGAAGCCAGATGCCGTCAGGCTGCACGCCGAAACGATGCGCGTAGCTGGCAATCCCCCACCAGATTTGACAACGCTTATCGCGCCCACGCGCCAGCGGCAAAATGGTATGGTGCACAGCTTGTGCTACGCCATTGGGTATCCCATAACGCTGTTGGTGTTGATAAACCGCGCCCACAATCTGCTGGTACGTTTCATGAACGCAATCGTCCATCCAGCGAGCCAGGGTCCCGCCAAGATTGAAACTCATTCGCGCAAAATTGCCCACCGCCGCATTGGGCGCGTAGCACTCCGCCGTCACTCTATCGTTCCAATTCGGAAACGGCGCAGCGGAGGGTTCATCACGGCACTCGCCGGTGAATGGATCTTCCCGTGGCGGCTGATAAAAATGTCCATGCACGCACAAAAAAGGCTTCAAAGTCATACAGCGTCCTCACTTCACACACTAAAATAACGCCCCACACAAAAAGCGCACGGCCAACTGTGGTTGGCCCTGCGCTGTGCCAGACAAGGCTATTGAAAACTCAGGTGGCTCGATGTAGAGCCAGGGCGCGTTGATAGAGATCGACATAAGCACGAGCAGAGGCATCCCAGGAGAAATCACGTTCCATAGCGCGCCGCTCAATCCGCAACCAGCGCGACTTATTCTCGTAAGCGCGCAAAGCACGCTCTACCGTTTCCAGCAAAGCCGAAGCGGTATAGTCCTCAAAAGCAAATCCCACACCGCGGGCCGTATGATGGTCTGCATCGACGACAGCGTCCGCCAATCCGCCCGTCATATGGACAACAGGCACCGCACCATAGTGCATCGCCGACATCAACCCGATGCTGCTCGGTTCGGCGCGACTGGGTGTAAGGAAAATGTCGACGCTGGCGTAGATACGCCGTGC
>JAKJAB010000023.1:18394-18698 GCA_022707725.1 Chloroflexota bacterium
AATGCCCGCACGTTGTTCGGGAAGCGGTCCTGCAAATCCCGGAAACTCGACTCATAGACTTCATCGCCAGTTCCCAAAATCACAAACTGCACGTCACGTTGCTGCAATAGGGTCTCGAACGCCGAAATAACCAGTTCCAACCCTTTGGTCTCATCCAACCGCGTCACCATACCGAGTAATGGCGTCCCCGCACTGACGGAGAGGCGCGCCTCGCGTTGGAAGGCGTTCTTATTTACCGCTCGCATCTTCAGCGTTTCGCTATCGAAGGTCTGCGCCAATGAGGCATCGGTCGCAGGATTCCACA
>JAKJAB010000240.1:0-2353 GCA_022707725.1 Chloroflexota bacterium
GAGCGGCATTCGCGCAGCGTTGCCGGTAACCATCATCACGGTCATCGTCTCGCCGATGGCGCGCCCCACGCCCAGCATCAATGCCATCAGGATACCGGAGCGGCCAGCGGGCAGCACGATGCGCCAAATGACCTGCCAGCGCGTCATGCCCAGGGCCAGCCCGGCGTCGCGGTATGTTTTGGGCACAGTGTCGAGCACGTCCTCTGCCACACTGACGACGGTGGGCAGCGCCATCCACGCCAGCAGCAGCACGCCGGTGAAGGCGGTGAGGCCGGTGGGGATGTCCAGCGTGATGCGGATGAGCGGCGCAAAGACCAGCATCCCGATGAAGCCGATGACGACCGAGGGGATGCCGGCCAGCACTTCGATGAAGGGTTTGAGAATATCGCGAAACCAATCCGGCGCAATCTCCGCGATGAAGATGGCCGTCGCCAATCCCAGGGGCAGCGAGACGAGCGCCGTGCCAATGGTGATAATGAGCGATCCCAGGATCAGGGGCAGCAGGCCGTAGTGTTCTTCGATGGGATACCAGCGCGTGGCGAGCAGGCCGGAAAGCGGGATTTCCAGGAAAGTCGGCGTGCCTTCTTTGATCAGAAAAAGGAAAATGAGCAGCACCAGGATTATGGCGGAAATGCCCGAAACCTGGATGGCGCGTTCGATGAGAAATTCGCCCCACGAAAGCGACCGTTTTTGTTGGCCTTCTTGTTCGTTAATCATAGGAATTTGCTCGAAAACTGTCTCAACGGATTGAACGGATTCAACGGAGAAAAATGGAAACCCGTTCCGCCCGTTTAATCCGTTGACGTTGTTGTGACGGGCACAAAGCCAAGTTCCAGTACAATCTCTTGCGCCGCCGGGCTGAGAATCCAGTTCAGGTAGGCTTTGATTTGCCCTTGCGGCTCCCCAGCGGTGTAGATGTACAAATCGCGCGCGATGGGATATTCCCCTGCGTTGACTGTCTCGACGGTGGGCGAATAGTAAGGCTGGCCCGGCCGGAGGCTCACGGCGACGGTCTTCATATCCGGCGTGACGTAGCCCAGGCCGTCGTAGCCGATGGCGTTGGGATTCTGGCGCACTTCCACACCGATGCCTTCCGACGAGGGGAGCAGGAGCGTGTCTGGCGAGAACAACGTTTTGTTATCCTTTTCTCCCAGGCGGATGACTTCTTCGAGGAAATAGACGTGGGTGCCGGAGTTCGTCTCGCGCGAGAGCAACACGATGGGGCGATCTTCGCCGCCAACCTCCTGCCAGTTGGTGATCTTGCCGCTGTAGATGTCGGAGATCTGTTGCAGCGTCAGTTCGTCCACGGGGTTGGCGGGATGGATGACGATGGCGATGGCGTCGCGGGCGATGACGAATTCAATGGGATCGATACCATTGACCTGCGCTGCTTCCAGTTCTTCGGTTTTTATCTGCCGTGAAGCGTTCGCCAGATCCACCGTGCCATTGATCAACGCCGCGATGCCGGTCCCGGAGCCGCCGCCGGTGACGGCGATGCGCACGTTGGGTTCGAGTGTCTGGTATCGTTCGGCCCAGGCCAGCGCCAGGTTGACGATGGTGTCGGAGCCTTTGTTCTGGATGGTGGTTGCAGCGCCGTTGGTTGCGGGTTGCTTACTTTGCGTCCCGCATCCGGCAAGCGTCACTCCTATCAAGAGGAACGCCACCCATCTTATAGTTAGAGGCGTGTCCTTGTTTCGCACAATGGGACATTATAGCGGCTTCGGATGAAAAAACAACTACAATTCATAATTGACTACACCGCAAGGCCGTTTATACTTGAGGTTATCTGCTACATGAAGGGAATGGATCGATTATGGAGACATCGCCGGTCACACCGAAAATTTGCGTGCGCCATCTGGATTTCTATTATGGCGCGAAGCAAGCCTTAATGGACATTACGCTGGATGTCACACCAGAGGAAATCATGGCCTTTATCGGGCCGTCGGGATGTGGAAAGTCCACGTTCTTGCGTTGTCTCAATCGCATGAACGACGAAATTCCGCATACTCACGTGGAGGGGGAGATTTTGCTAGACGATCAGGACATCTACGCCCCCACCGTAGACATCGTCGAATTACGTCGCAGGGTGGGGTTGGTGTTTCAGAAGCCCAACCCCTTCCCGCAATCCATCTACAATAACATTGTGATGGGGCCGCGTTCGTTAGGGCAAGAGACGGGATCGGCATTGGACGATATGGCGCAGCAGTATTTGCGGGAAGTGGATTTGTGGGACGAAATCAAAGGCGATATGGCGTTGCCGGCGCTGAGCCTGTCGCTCGGCCAGCAGCAGCGGTTGTGCATCGCGCGCACACTGGCGATGAAGCCGGAAGTGATCCTGATGGACGAGCCGTGC
>JAKJAB010000240.1:2477-5786 GCA_022707725.1 Chloroflexota bacterium
TTGTTCTGGCTCGGCGAGTTGATCGAAGAAGCGCCCACCGCCCAACTCTTCACCCGCCCCGCGCAGAAGATGACCGAAGACTACATCAGCGGGCGAATCGGGTAGCAAGAGGCAGGATGCAAGAGGCAGGAGGCAGGGTGCAGGAGGCTGGAGGCAGGAGGCAGGAGGCAGGAGGCAGGGTGCAGGAGGCAGGAGGCAGGAGGCAGGGTGCAGGGTGCAGGAGGTAATTGCCATTTGCCATTTGACATTTGCCATTTGAATTACTTGCTACACAGCAGTTTCCCAAAGCCAGCGATGATGACGAGTAGCATGAGGATAGAGACGACGCCTTCCAGGTTGAGCGCGGGAAGGACAATCACAGGCAGCCGCCCCGGCAGTAACGGCCAGATGACCCAGAGGACGAACAGCGTCCCTGTTGCCAGTATCGTCAACATCGATAAAATGATCCATTCCTGAATCCATAGTACCATTTCGCACCTCCTGTGTGATGTTCCTCGTTTTTTATTCGGTTAACTATTCCATGCAGGAGCGCGCCAAAAAGTTCACGAATATGCGTTGCTAGCGTTTGAACGTTCGAACGTTGCAACGTATAAACCACTTATTTCTGAGGGGGAAATATGGTAACACGTTTGATTATTCCAGAGGGGTATCGTTGTCTATTGGACGTGCGTGAGACAGAAAGTGCAATTCGTCAGATCAAAACCTTTTTCCAGACGAATCTGGCCTTCGAATTGAACCTTGTCCGTGTGACCGCGCCGCTGTTCGTGCAAGCCGGAACCGGCATCAACGACGATCTCACCGGCATTGAGCGGCCGGTGTCGTTCCCCGTCAAGGCGCTGGCGGATGTGCGCGCCGAGATCGTCCATTCGCTGGCGAAGTGGAAGCGGATGCAGTTGGCCTATCTGGGTTTCCGGCCGGGTGAAGGTCTGTACACCGACATGAATGCCATCCGTGCGGACGAGGATTTGGACAACCTCCATTCGTTGTACGTCGATCAATGGGATTGGGAGCGGGTGATGCTGCCTGAAGAGCGCACGTTGGATTACCTCACGACCACTGTCCGCCGCATCTACGATGTGATCCGCCGCACCGAGCGCTACGTGCATCACCTGTACCCGGTGATCGAGCCGTTTCTGCCGGAGAAGATTACCTTCATCCATGCCGAAGACCTGGAAGCGCGGTACCCCGATTTTTCGCCGAAAGAGCGTGAGGATGCTGTGTGCCGCGAGCACGGCGCGGTATTTCTCATTGGCATCGGCGGGGTGCTGCGGAACGGCCAACCGCACGACGGCCGCGCGCCGGACTACGACGATTGGTCCACCCCGACGGTGAATGGCTATCAGGGCTTGAACGGCGATGTCCTGGTTTACTATCCGCTGTTCGATACGGCGTTGGAACTCTCATCGATGGGCATCCGGGTAGATGCCGAGGCGCTCTTACGGCAGTTGGCACTGCAGAACGCGCTCGACCGCCGCGAGCTGCTTTTCCACCGGCGGTTGCTGGCGGGTGAGTTGCCACAGTCTATCGGCGGCGGGATCGGCCAGTCGCGCCTGTGTATGCTGTACCTGCACAAGGCGCACATCGGTGAAATCCAGTCGAGCCTGTGGCCGGAGTCAATGATACATACCTGCCGCACGCATAATATTCACTTGCTGTAGCGGCGATAGCGTCCATTGCAACCTATTGAGAATGATGTCTGCTGTGATGTGTAACATAACTTATCTTCAGCCTATGATGAAGTACGGCTTCCTCCTGGCACTGTGTTTGCTGACTGGCTGCATGGCGCCGGCTGCGCCGGCTGATCCGATGATGTCTGCGTCCTCGGCGACGGCGACTGCCTTGCCCACATCAACTGCGGCGGCGACGCTCACGCCCACGCCGATACCATCGCCAACCGCTACATCCACGCCGATCCCCACGATTGTCATCCCCATCCTCACGCAAACGGTGACGCCGACAGTCGCCGCAATAGTGGCCGCGACCATGCCGGATTTCGACACGTTACCTGAGCGTGTGATCCCGGAACCATTCGGCGTGAATATCCATTTCACGCGTCCGTTGCCGGGCGAGTTGAGTCTGTTGGCGGCAACCGGCGTTCGCTGGGTGCGGATGGACATGTTCTGGAACACAGTCGAGCAGGAGCAGGGGCGTTACACATTCGGGGAGTACGACGCGTTGGTGGCGGCGATGGCCCAGCGCGGCATTCGCATCGTCTTTATCCTGGATTATGGAAATCCCCATTATGACTACGGCTTTGCGCCCCACTCGCCCGAAGCGCGGGCGGCGTTTGCCCGGTTCGCGGCGGCAGCGGTGCGGCGCTACCGGGGCAAGGGCATCATCTGGGAAATCTGGAACGAGCCGAACCTCGATCATTTTTGGGCGCCCCAGGCAGACGTCCAGCGTTACGGGACATTGCTGCTCCAGACCGTCGCAGCGATCCGACAGGCCGATCCAACCGCTTACGTCATCGCACCGGCAACTTCCGGCTTTGATTGGCCTTTCTGGACGGCGTTGGGGGATATGGGCGCGTTCACCAGATTGGACGCCGTCACCGTTCACCCCTACGGCCTGGAGATCCCCGAACAGGCCGGCCCGCATTATGTGGCGTTGGCGACATTGCTGCATCATTACAATCCCACCTGGAAGATCCCCGTGCTCTCCAGCGAGTGGGGCTATTCCTCGGTGCGCGGCGGCATCAGCACAGAGCAACAGGCGCAGAACCTGACGCGGCAGTGGCTTGTCAACCTGCTGTACGACGTGAATCTGAGCATCTGGTACGACTGGCGCGACGACGGCGTCGACGCCGCCGACATCGAACAGAACTTCGGCACGGTACATCACGACCTCTCGCCCAAACCGGCTTATCGCGCCGCGCAAACGCTGCTGGCGACACTGGACGGCTATCGCTTTATGCGGCGGATTCCGCTCGATAGTTCGGACGACTATCTACTGCTTTTTGCGAAGGCAGGGCAGGCAGCGATGGCGCTTTGGACGATCACAGAGACGCATACCATCGTCCTGCCGCTGGCAGTGGATGACGCAGTGTTGGTCAAGATGACCGGCGAGCGCAGCACTTTGCCAGACGGCGACGACGGATTGGCTGTCGAGATCGACCCATCACCGCGCTACGTGCTGTTCCGTGTGGATCAGGTTACATCGCAATTGACGAGCTGGCGACCCTACGAGACGCTTCAGCCTCTTCGGACAGAGGAAGGTTACAGTGTTCGGGTGATCTTCGAGGCCGCGCCCCTTTCGACATTTGGTGAGATGCAGGTACGGGTAGCGGGCGAAGTGCATGGAACATTGCCG
>JAKJAB010000241.1:0-5422 GCA_022707725.1 Chloroflexota bacterium
CGCGCGGCGGTGGAGTACGTCCTCAAGGCGACCGAGCTGGCGATGACCGGCGCTGTGGATGCTGTGGCGACCGCGCCGCTCAACAAGGAAGCGATGCACCTGGCCGGCTTCGACTACATCGGCCACACGGAAATCCTCGCGGACGTGACCCGCACCCCGCGCTGTACGACGATGCTGGCGACGCCCGGTCTGCGCGTCACCCACGTCACACGCCACATCCCGTTCCGCAACATCGCCGATCACCTGACGATTGCCGGCGTGCTCGATACGATCGTCCTCACGCACGAAGGAATGAAAGGGCTCGGTTTCCCGCAGCCGCGCCTCGCCGTCGCCGGACTGAACCCGCACAACGGCGACAACGGCTTGATGGGGCGTGAGGAACTGGACATCATCGGCCCGGCGGTCGCAGCGGCGCAGGATCAGGGCATCGACGCGCGCGGCCCGATTCCGGCGGACTCCGTCTTCTTCCAGGCCATTCGCGGCGATTACGACGTGGTGGTGTGCCAGTACCACGATCAAGGCCACATCGCAGTGAAGACGCACGGCTTCGAACAATCGATCACGATCACGCTGGGCCTGCCGCTCATCCGCACCTCTGCCGATCACGGCACGGCCTTCGACATCGCCGGGCGCGGCATCGCCCACGCCGATAGTATGCTCGCGGCGATCTTCGAGGCAGCGGCGATGGCGGCGCGGGTCAAACAGGCATCTTAGCCGCGATTGCCGGTTCACGGCTACAGCAGTTGTTTCAATGCCTCTGCTTGGGTGATCGCCGGTTTGCACGTTCCCCCAACACAAACGTAAGCCGTTGCTTGCCCGTCGAGCATCGGGCGATGGCGGAGGAGGGGCAGCGTATCGTCCGTCCCCACGGCGATGAGGCGGTGCGGGTGGTAGCCGTCGCCGAGTGCGCGCAAGAGGGCCTGGGTATCCGCGGCCTGCACTTCTCCAACGACGGCAACCTCCGTGGGGGTCGCCTGGGCGCTCTCCAATGCGATCAGCCATTGCGCGAAGCTCAACGGATGCTGCCCCGCGATGTCGCCGATGGCGTCCAGGCTGCGTTGCGCGATTTCGGCGTAGCGGGGCTCGCCGGATAAGCGCGCCAGCTTGAGCAGGACGGTCGCCGCCATAGCGTTGCCGGAGGGCGTGGCGTTGTCCTGCGTGCTGCGCGGGCGCACGACGAGGGCTTCGGCATCGTCGGCGGTGTCGTAGAACCCGGCGTCTGTCGCAAAGTGAGCCAGTATCGTCTCGACCAGCCTGTGCGCGGCGTGATACCACCGGGGCGCGAAGGTGGTCTGGTAGAGGGCCAGCAAGCCTTCGCTCAGATTCGCGTAGTCCTCCAGAAAGCCCGAAATCCGCGCCTGCCCGTCCTTCCAACTGCGCCACAAGCGCCCGTCGGCGGTGGATAGCGCGTCGAGCAGGAATGCGGCGTTGCGTTCGGCGGTGCGTCGGTAATCGGCGCGTTCGAACGCCCTGGCGGCCTCGGCAAAGGCGGCGAGCATCAAGCCGTTCCACGCGGTCAGCGCCTTCTCGTCGCGGTGCGGGTGAGGGCGTTGCTCGCGGGCGTCGAACAGCCGCCGTCGCGCCGCTGCGAGCGCCTCGCGGTCCTCGTAAATCCCGTTGAATGTCAGGATGTTCTTCCCCTCGAAGTTGCCTGCCTCCGTCACGCCGTAGAGCGCCAGAAAACGTTCCGCCGGACCGCCAAAAACGGCCTGGATTTCGCCCGGCGTCCACAGGTAGAAGCGGCCTTCTTCTCCCTCGGAGTCGGCGTCCTGCGCGGCGTAGAACCCACCGCCGGCGTCCGTCATCTCGCGTTGGACGTAGTCCAGCACTTCTTCGGCGACGGCGCGGAAGAGCGGATTTGCCGTCACCTGCCAGGCGTGTAGGTAGACGCGCGCGAGCAGCGCGTTGTCGTAGAGCATCCGCTCGAAGTGCGGGACGAGCCAGTTTGCGTCCACGGTGTAGCGGTGGAAGCCGCCGCCCAATTGGTCGAAGATGCCGCCGCGCGCCATGGCTTCGAGCGTCTGCGTCGCCAGCGCCAACGCCGCGTGGTCGCCGGTCGCATGATGGTAGCGCAGGAGGAATTCCAGCGCCATGGGCTGCGGGAACTTCGGCGCGCTGCCCCAGCCGCCGTGGGTTTTGTCGAACTGCTGACGCAGCGCGCGGTAAGCGCGCTCGATGGTTTCACTCGCCGCGCTCGCGGGCGCGTTCCCAGCAGCGGGCAACCCTTGTTGGCGGTGGAGGATGCCGAGGATTTGCTGTCCGCCGGCGAGTAGCTCGTCGCGGCGCTCGGTCCACGCTTCGACCAGGGCGAGAAGCAGTTGGGTGAAGGATGGCATCCCGTAGCGCGGTTCTTTGGGGAAGTACGTCCCGCCGTAGAACGGTTGTTTGTCGGGCGTGAGGAACACGGAAAGCGGCCAGCCGCCGCTGCCGGTCAGCGCGTGGACTGCGCCCATGTAGATGTAATCGAGGTCGGGACGCTCCTCACGGTCCACTTTGATGCTGACGAAGTTGGTGTTGAGGATGTTCGCGGTCTCTGCGGCCTCGAAGGATTCGTGCGCCATGACGTGACACCAGTGACACGTCGAATAGCCGATGCTGACGAAAACCGGCTTTTGCTCGGCCTCGGCTTTGGCGAAGGCTTCGTCACCCCACGGATACCAGTCCACGGGATTGTGGGCGTGCTGCTGCAAATACGGGCTGCTCTCGGCGATCAGGCGGTTTGGCATAAGACTCCTTCGAGAGGGGATGACCCGGGTTCAGGGCGGCGCTTGCGGCAGCGTGATGGTGAACGCGCTGCCCTTGCCGAGGTCGCTTTCTACGGCGATGGCGCCTTGTTGTGCTTCGCTGAGCGCGCGGGCGATGGAGAGGCCTAGCCCGAAGCCCGGCGTGGAGCGGGAGACATCCCCGCGCTGGAAGCGGTCGAAGATGCGCTGCTGCATTTCGGGCGACAGGCCCGGCCCGGCGTCCTGAACGCGCACGCTGGCCTGTCGATCGTGTTCCTCGACAATGACGTGAATAGCGCCTTTTCCGTGCTTGATGGCGTTATCCAGCAAGATGAGAAGCACCTGCTTGAGCGCGTCTTCGTTGACTCGGACGGTCAGGTTATCCTCGCCTGTGCAGGTAATGTCTCGCTCTGGGGCCAGCAAGCGCGCCTGACGGCACACGTCATCTACGAGCGGGGTGAGGGCGACCGGCCCCAACTCCAGTTTGCGCCCGGCGTCGGCGTGGGCCAGGGTGAGTAGGTCGGTGACGAGACGGCTCAGGCGTTCGCTTTCGCTGATGAGGTCGGCAAGCACGTCGTCTTGTTCGGTCTGGGGGATCGGTGGTTGGCGTTGGAGCAGCGCCAGGTTGCCGCGGATCGTCGTGAGCGGCGTGCGCAGTTCGTGTGAGACGTCGGCGACGAAATCGCGCTGCACCTGGAGCGCGTGCGCCACCTGCTGGTAGGCGTCTTGCAGGCGTTCGAGCATTGCGTTGAACGTGGTCGCCAGCCGTCCCAGTTCGTCGTTGGGACCGCTGTGGCGCACGCGGGAAGAGAAGTCGCGCGACTCGCCGATTTCGCGCGCGGTCTGGGTGATGCGGTGGATGGGCCGTAGCGTGATGCCGGAAAGCGTCCAGCCGATGCCGAATGCAATAAGCGTGATGAGCGCGCTGCCTGCCAGCAGCGTGACGCCCAAGGAGCGCAGTGAGCGGTCACGGTCGGCCAGGGAGCGGGCAAATTGCACGATACCGGTGACTTCATTGTCGATCATCAACGGTTGGCTATAAATGAAGAGCCGTCCTTCTTCGTCGTGCGAGATCTCTTCCCAGGTTTCGCCGTTCTTGAGGTGGGTGAGACCTTCCTCACTGAGCGTTAGTTCTACTGTCTCGCCGATCATAGGCAGATTCAGGACATTCCCTTCGACGTCGAGGATGCGCACCATATCGCGTGGGCGTCGCTCTCTGACCAACGGCTGCAGCGCCTCGCGGGCTTGCTCGCCCTCTGGCCCCTCGCGTTGAGCGATCCAGGGAACTGGCATCGGCCACCCAAAATCGCGTTGCGCGTGCGCCAGGCCGTTGATCATGGGTTCGGCGGCTTTTTCCAGGTCGTTGCGGACCAGGTTGAGTGTGTACTGCGCCTGCGCTGCGTAGAGCGCGATGCTGAAAATCATCAGCGTGAGGGCAAGGATGATGCTGTAGAGTAACGTCAAGCGTAAGCGGATGGACATTACGCTTCCTCCCGCAGCACATATCCCACGCCGCGCACGGTCTGGATGAGGCGCGGTTCCCCTGCGGACTCGGTTTTCTTCCGTAGATAGCCGATGTAAACTTCGAGCACGTTGTCATCCCCCACAAAGTCATAGCCCCAGACCTGGGTGAGCAATTGGCGCCGTTCCAGGACTTGCTGCGGGTGGCGCATCAGGACGCCCAAGAGGTCGAACTCGGTGGGGGTGAGGAGGATGAGGCGTTCGCCGCGGCGCACCTCGCGCGCGGCGGCGTCCAGCGTGAGACCGGCGAACGTAAGGACGGTCTGGTTGCCCTTGCCTGTGCGTCGCAGTAGAGCGCGGACGCGCGCCACGAGTTCCATAGAGGCGAAGGGTTTGATGAGATAGTCGTCCGCGCCGCGTTCCAGGCCCTCGACGCGATTCTGCACGGCATCGCGCGCCGTCAGCATGAGGATTGGCGTCTCGTTGCGCTCCGCGCGCAAGGTTTCGAGCACGCCGAGGCCGTCCAATTTCGGCAGCATCCAATCGAGGATGATGACGTCAGGGCGCTCGCGGTACGCTTTGTCCAGCGCCTCTTCACCGTCGACAGCCGTCACCGCATCGAAGCCCTCGTAGATCAACGTCCGTTCGAGCATCTTCAGCAGCTTTAGATCATCATCTACAATTAGCACTTTGTCCATAAATCCTCACTTTGGTAGACGGTAGACGGTAGACGGTAGACGGTAGACAGTAGACGGTAGACAGTAGACGGGGTGTCACGTCAAGTCCTGAAATACATTTACAGAGCATCCGTGCTACAGTCATTCATTTCACCATATCTTAACTAACGCAAATTTTACCTTTCAGGTAGATGTGTCTCGGATGCAGTATCGGTCGGCGCGTACTGGTACACCCTGTCTACTGTCTACCGTCTACCGTCTACCTCCATTATACTCCCGTATCTGAGAGCTTCCTGGGAAGTCCCTGAGAATTGGCTGAGAAAACGCGCGATTTTCTCAGGAAACTCTAAGCGCTTTCTTGGGTTGTTCACAGCGAGGCTGGTTAAACTACAAGCTGGAATCGAGCTATTTTTCCAGGAGGAGAGCGTATGTGGAAAAAGAAATTGTTGTGGATTGCGCCGCTGGTATTGGCCCTGGCTGCCGGGGGATATTTCGCCTACCAGACCTGGTTCGCGCCGAAAGCTGTGGTGGAAACCGTCAGCGAAGCGCAGACGGCCGCCG
>JAKJAB010000241.1:5432-5703 GCA_022707725.1 Chloroflexota bacterium
CTAGAGGCAATCTCTCGATCACCGCAACAGGATCGGGGCAGTTGGTCGCCTCTGCGGAAGTGAACTTGACGTTCAGTGTGAGTGGCATTTTGGAAGAATTGCGCGTTGCCGTTGGCGACGAAGTGCAGGCCGGCGATGTGTTGGGGCGGGTCAATGATGCGAGCGCGCGTCAGAGTGTCGCTGCGGCTGAGTTGCAGGTACTGCAGGCGCAGCAGGCGTTGGCCGTGGCCCAGGCGCAGGCTGAATTGGCCGTCCTTCAGGCGCAAGCCAA
>JAKJAB010000242.1 GCA_022707725.1 Chloroflexota bacterium
ATTGTGATTTTCGAGGGGTGGGATGCAGCCGGCAAGAGTGCGGTGCAGAAAACGCTGACACAGTATCTCGATCCCCGGGGTCTTGTCACACACGATATCCAGCCACCTCGAACCTACGAAACACTGATGCCGTGGCTCTGGCGCTTCTGGCTTAAAATTCCGCGCTATGGCGAAATGGTGGTCTTCTATCACAGTTGGTACGAGCGCGTTCTGCGTGAACGCGTCGAGGATGGCCTCTCCAAGCAAGACCTGTCGAAGGCCTACCGTGATATCGGCAACTTCGAGCGTACATTGGCGGATGACGGATATGCCATCGTCAAGCTCTTCTTTCATCTCAGCCAGGAAGAACAGGCGCGCCGTCTCACCGAGATGGAAAGCGACGCACTATCCAACTGGCGCGTCCGGCCAGAACATTGGGAACGCCACCAACGGTACGGCAACTACCTCACCGCTATCAAGGAAATGCTCAAGCGTACCGATGCGCCCTACGCGCCGTGGACGGTCATCGCCGCGACCGATCTCCGCTGGGCGTGCGTCACGGTTTTCGAGACTGTGATCGCGCGGATCGAACGTGCGCTCGAAGCGCGCGGCGTCAGTCTCCCGCCGCAAGACAGCGGCGAAGAGCCGGCT
The DNA here is from genome assembly GCA_022707725.1 of Chloroflexota bacterium. GTDB lineage: Bacteria > Chloroflexota > Anaerolineae > B4-G1 > SLSP01 > DSWT01. Next base: position 631 of record JAKJAB010000242.1, read on the forward strand.
CCAATCGACGCGGGGGACACTCCGCCCTATGCAGACGAAGAAGGGGAATAACCCATGCTCCAGGCCATCGATCTGAACCACAGTCTGTCTGGCAAGGCCTACAAGAAGAATTTGTTGCGCGGGCAGTTGCAGTTGCGCCAGTTGGCCTACCAACTCTATCTGAGCAAACGGTCGATGGTCGTGCTTTTCGAGGGGCCGGATGGGGCAGGGAAGAGCAGCGTCATCAAGCGCGTGGTTCAGCAACTCGATCCACGCGGCTACGAAGTCTATATCATTGGTCCGCCTGGGGATGACGAGCGCACGCACCATTACCTGTGGCGCTTTTGGCGCTGCCTGATCCCCCCCGATAAGAAGCAAATCCTGATCTTCAACCAAAGCTGGTATGGACGGGTGTTGGATGAGCGCGTACAGGGCCTCCAACCCCGCAGCGTGTGGCGCCGCGCGTACCGCGAGATCAACGAGTTCGAGCGTCACCTGGTGGATTTCGGCATCATCGTCGCCAAATTCTGGCTGCACATCAGCCCGGAAGAGCAATTGCGTCGCTTCGAAGCGCGCGCCAGGACCAGCAACAAGCTCTGGAGAGCCGCTCAAGAAAGCGAGAAGCAACACGCGCGCTGGGAGCTTTATGAAGAAGCCGTCGAGGATATGCTACTGCGTACCAGCACCGTACCCGCACCGTGGACCATCATCGAGAGCAACGATAAGCGTTACGCACGCGTCAAAACTGTGCAAACACTGGTGGGGCTGTTGACCAGGGAACTGAGCTACCAACCCGCGGATCTCTTACAAAGCCTTCAGGTAGCCACTGCGGATGCCGATGAAAATGCATCACTCTCCGGCATTCCAAATACCGCGGTGGGCAATCATCCATAACTGCGAGTTGATCTCTTCCTCGTCCTCTTTGGGAACAATCCGTTTGTAATCCCCTTCGGGCATCAACATGCGCAATTGCATATTATCCCGCAGATGGACTCCCAGAATGTTGTCGCGCAACGCGGCGCGTATTTGCGGGTCTTCCACCGGGAAGAGCGTCTCCACGCGCCGGTCGAGATTGCGCGGCATCAGGTCAGCACTCCCCAACAGGATTTCCTCATCGCCATCGTTGTGGAAGTAGAAGATGCGCGGATGTTCGAGGAAGCGTCCCACAATCGACGTCACACGGATATTTTCGCTGATTCCCGGCACGCCCGGGCGCAGACAGCAAATGCTGCGCACCTGCAAATCGATCTGCACGCCGGCCTGTGAGGCCTTGTACAAAGCGATAATGCACGCCTTGTCCACAAGCTGGTTCATCTTGAATGCCAGGCGCCCGTTGCCCTTCTTTTGGTGGATTTTGATCTCGCGTTCGATGCGCTCCAGGATGCTCTGCCGCATCATCCGCGGCGCGACGAGCAGCTTGCGATACTCTGCGCGGTGTGAATACCCCGTCAACGTGTTGAATAAATCGGCGACGTCGGCGGCAATCTCGGGATCCGTCGTGAAATACCCGAGGTCCGTGTAGAGGCGCGCCGTCACGGCGTTGTAATTGCCCGTTCCCAGGTGGACATAGAACCGCATCCCCTCCGGCTCGCGGCGCACCACCATGCACAACTTGGCGTGCGTCTTCAACCCCATCAAACCATAGATCACGTGGACGCCTGCACGCTCCAGTGCACGCGCCCAGGTGATGTTGTTCTCCTCGTCGAAGCGGGCCTTCAGCTCGACCAGTACCGCCACCTGTTTGCCGTATTCGCGCGCTTTGAGCAGCGCATCAACGACCGGCGCATTTGTCCCCACGCGATACAACGTTTGTTTGATCGCCAATACCTGCGGATCGAGCGCGGCCTGCTGCAAAAAGTCCACCACCGGCGCGAAACTGTCGTAAGGGTGATACAAAAGGATGTTCCCACGGCGGCGAATGGCGGCAAAGATGCTTTCATCGCCGGCAAAGGCGCGCGGGATGTTGGGGACAAACGGGGTATCCTTCAACTCCGGGCGCTCCACAGCCGTCAGTTCCATGGTGTTCGCCAGACCAATCGGCCCGTCAGCCGTATAAACCAGGTAGGCAGGGATCTCGAGGTTTTTGGACAGGATGTTGCGGATGTTTTTGGGCATGTGCTTGTCGACTTCCAGCCGCACCACCGACCCAAACTGCCGCCGCTCCACACTTTCCTCGATGGTTTCCAGGAGGTCGGCGGCCTCGTCCTCCTCGATCTCCAGGTCTGCATCGCGCGTGACGCGGAACGGATAAGCGGCCATGATTTCCACGCCCGCGAAAAGCAAGTCCAGGTTGGCGATGACGACTTCCTCGATCCATACAAAGTTGGTGTCCTGCACCGACTTCAAACCGAGCGGGTTGTACTTGTCGGCCTTTTCCTCTGTAGGAATGCGCAGCAGGCGCGGGAACACCGGGGGAATTTTCAAACGGGCGAACCGTTCGCCATGCACCGGATCGCGCACGACGACCGCCAGATTCATGCTGAGGTTGGAGATATGCGGGAAAGGATGCCCCGGATCGAACGCCAGCGGCGTCAACACCGGGAATATCTCTTTTTCGAAATAGCGGCGCATCAGTTTACGCTGCTTGCCCTTGAGGTCGTCGTAGCTCAAGACGTGAATGCCCTCGGCGGCGAGTTTCGGCAGCAGGTCAGTCTGCCAGCAATTCATCTGGGTAGTCAAGGGCGGCAGGATTTCGCGGCGGATGGCGACCAGTTGCGCGGCGGGTGTCATACCGTCGGGCGGCGTCTCTACCACGCCGGCCCGCACCTGTTTGTACAACCCGGAAACGCGGATCATGAAAAATTCATCGAGGTTGTTGGAGTAGATCGAGAGGAATTTCACACGTTCCAACAGCGGGTGACGTTCATCGAGAGCCTCTTCCAGCACCCGCAAATTGAGCAGGAGAAAGCTCAACTCGCGGTTGAAGTACAGGCTCGGGTTGTTCCACTCGATGGTGGGCGGTGCGTCGTTGGCCTCGTCGGATTTTTCTTTGGTTTTCTTTTTGGGCATATAGACTCCCCAGTTTGTTTCATCTTCATTGTAGCATACACTACATAAGAAAACAAACGAGATAAAAGGGGATTTTTGTGATGGGGCTTCGCCCAGCCACAAACATCCCCCCGACAGAGTCGCTTGAGCGGCCAAACTTGCCAAGATGATGCCTTATGCTATAATTCCCTCTGTAAACGCGGGTGTAGTTCAGTGGTAGAACGCATGCTTCCCAAGCCTGATGTCAGGGGTTCGAATCCCCTCACCCGCTTTTTTCCTCTACCACTTTACGCCTCCGTCAGAGCGCGATAGATCACCTGGGCCAGCGTATCGGTGTCGAAGGGCTTGTGCACCACGTCGAAGAAACCGGCTTCCTTCAACGCCCGCACACCGACTTGCATCGTGTACCCCGTAATCGCCAGCACCTGACAGGCGGGAGCCAACTTCTTGAGTTTATGCATGAGTTCTTCGCCCCCCATCTCCGGCATCACCAAATCGGTGATCACCAACGCGATGGTGGGATTGGCCTGGAACACAGCCAATGCCTCCCTACCGTTCGATGCGGTCACCACGCGATAACCCAATTCCTGCAGGATGCTCTGCCCTGCAGCCCGCAAGTGACTATGATCTTCGACTAACAGGATCATCTCGCCGTGTCCCAACGGTGCAGCCGTCATCTCTTCGGCAACGGCTTCAGCCTCTATTTCAGCCGCGGGCAGATAGATGCGGAAGGTTGTCCCTTTTCCTATCTCCGTGTCCACCCCTACGTAGCCATCGTGGAGGCGCACGATGCCATAAACCTGCGCCAGGCCCAAACCGGCGCCCTTCCCCACCTCTTTGGTCGAGAAGAAAGGCTCGAACAAGTGCGCGCGCACCGCGTCCGTCATCCCGAGACCGGTATCCGCAACGCTCAAGCAGACCCAGGGCGAAGGCGTAAGACTCCCCTTGAGATTCTGAAAGACGTTTTCCATCTCCGGAAGGGGGGGCGGCACACCAGGGCGCAGATGTAAGTACTGCAACCCGATGCGCAGCATGCCGCCGGCCGGCATCGCGTCACGCGCGTTGAGCGCCAGGTTCGTCAACACCTGCTGGATACGTCCCGTATCCGCCTCGACGAGGAACTTCCCCGGTCCCACTTCCAGTGAAATGTCAATGTTTTCAGGGATAGTCCGCCGGAGGACAGCAATCACGTCTCTAACAAAAGCCGCCAGATCCAACGACTGGCGTTCGATCAATGAACGGCTGCTAAAATCGAGGATTTGCTGCACCAGATTGGAGGCCTTGCGCGCCTCGCCAATCACCACTTCAAGATTCGACGCAAGAGCTGGTGGCACACCCGGAGCACGCAGACCCAACTGCGCATAAAGGATGATGGTGGTCAGCAGATTGCGGAAGTCGTGCGCGATACCCGCGGCCAGTTGGCCGATAGCAGCCAGGCGTTCCTGGCGACGCAAGCGCTCCTCCATTTCCTTGCGCTCGGTGATGTCACGCACGATGGAAAGCGCCAGGTCACGCTCCCCCACCCTCAACAGCGACGTCGTGACCTCGACCGGCACGCGCGTACCATCCCGACGAATGTCAATCGTCTCGAAGGGTTGACCCCCATGTTGTAAGAGTTCACTTCTGATCGTCTGACCCAAAATACTTCTGTGTTCGGGGGCCTGCAAATCCGGGGTCGTTAATTGCAGCAGCTCTTCGCGCGTGTAACCGAGCATAGCACAAGCCCGCTGGTTTGCATCGATAATCGCGTCGTTCAGATCTTGGATGTAGATGGCATCGCTGGCCTGATCGAACAGCGCGTGGAAATAGGCTTCGCTTTCCCGCAACGCCGCCTCGGTTTGCTTGCGAGCCGCCAACTCTTGCTGCACCTGCTGATACAACCGCGCGTTTTCCAGAGCGATGGCAGCATGGTAAGAAAAGAACCGCAGTGTGACAGCATGCGCTGGCATAAAGAAGTTCGGTGTCGCGCTGTCGATATTCAAAAAGCCGACGACTGAGCCACGCACGATGATCGGCGTACCGACATACGACCGCAGCCAATCGACTTCCGGCGCGGGAAACCAGCCTGGATACAGCTGCGTGTCGAGAA
>JAKJAB010000243.1 GCA_022707725.1 Chloroflexota bacterium
GGTGCAGGCCGATGTCCGCAATACCACTTCCCGAGCCGGGATACTGGTAGGTCAAACCGGTCACGTCCAGAGAGTGCAGCGCATCCTGGGTCGTCTTTTCGGGATAAACCACGTCCGGAAATTTGCCGTCCATATACACAGGGCTGAAGGCGGTCAACGCTTCCGGCAGCGCGCCCTCCATCAGTCGCCCCATGCGCTCCACCGAAACGCCAATCTGCTTGTAGCGTGCCACGAGCAGGCCGGAGAACGTCGTCAGCTCGCTGATCCCGCCCAGCAGAAAGACGAACAGCGAGAAGTCGCCGACGGTGAACGTGTCGTTGTGCATCGCCTGCCCCGCGAGGATGAGAATGACGCCCGTGCCCAGGCTGACGGCATTCTGAAACAGCGATCCCAGGATGGTGTTGAAAAGGCGGTCCTTGATGGCCGTTTTCTTGCGGTCTTCGTTGATCTCGTCGAAATGTGCGAGCACGCTTTCCTCGGAGGTGGCAACTTTGACGGCCTGCACCGCGCCGAAAAACTCGGCGATGAAGCCGGTGACGATCCCCGTGGTCTTGCGGCTGGCCCGGCGATACATCTCGATGCGTTCGGTGGCGCTGTTGGCAATAATACCAACCACGATAAAGGGGATGATCGCCAGGCCGGTGATCACAGGGTTGATGGTCAACATCGCCACGACCGCGATCACGCCAAAGGTCAACATCCCGATGATGTCGTTGAGCCACAACGCAAAGAGCGAAATCTCGAACACGTCACCGCGGAAGCGGCTGATGGCCTCGCCGGGCGAATCGGGCAGCGCGCTGGCGCAGGGCCGACGCAAGATGTGCATCAACAGGTTCTTGCGCAGCAGCGTCATTGTGTTGACGAAGAACGGCACGTTGGTGCTGATCAGACCAAAAAAGCCCAACGCGCGTCCTACCTCGCACCCAACGAGTAGCGCTGCCAGCGTCGCAGTGTTCCAGCCGACGGCATCGCCGGTGATCATATCGAAGAATTCCCGCATAATGAAGCCCGGCGCTTGCCAGAAGATCGTCAACACGAGCATCGCCGCCAGGTTCCCCAGCCACAAATCCCGCCGGTAGCGCACCATGTCGATAATCACGCGCCAGGTTGGCAGCGTGGGGGCTTTCTTCTCGTCGGTTTCGTTGCGTTTTTCGTCAGCCATCATTTTCATCCTTTTGAAAGGAGGCAAGAGCCAAGAATCCTGCGGCTTGCATCCTGCATCCTTTTATGCCAAAACTTCTTCCAACCCCGTCTGCAACAGACTGTAGAACCGCGAATCGGCATCCACCGCCAGTTGCGTCCGGTCGCCATGCTCGATCACCTGTCCGTCCTGCAAGATCATAATCTCATCGGCGCGATGGATGGTACCCAGGCGGTGCGCGATGATGATCGCCGTCCGGTCTTGCAGCAGCTTGCTGACCGCGCGATCGATCAATTGCTCCGTCGCTGGATCGAGACGCGACGAAGCCTCGTCCAGGATGACCAGCCCCGGATTGCGCAGGAACACGCGCGTAAACGCCAGCAATTGCGCTTCCCCCGCCGAAAGGCCACGCCCGCCGGTTTCGAGTTTGGTATCCAGCCCCTGCGGCAGGTGGTCGTACCACTCCGTCAATTCCAGTTGCTCGATCACCGCGCGGATGGCCTCGTCCGGGATCCTGCGGTCGAAGAAGGTGAGGTTGTCGCGCACAGTCGCCTGAAAGAGTTGCACGTCCTGCGTGACCATCGCCACCCGCTGGCGCAGTGGTTTGAGTTGGGGCTGGCGAATATCCACGTCACCCAGGCGGATAGCGCCCGCCGTCGGATCGTACAGGCGGAAAACCAGACGTGCCAGGGTCGTCTTACCGCTGCCCGTACGTCCCAGCAATCCCAGGGCCTTGCCCGGCTCGAGCGCAAACGTCACATCCTGCAAAACCGGCTCGCCTTCTTGATAGCCAAATGAGACGTCGTCGAAGTGCAAGGCCAGCGGTCCGGGCGCAAGGTCTGCACCGGGACCGTCCAGGACTTTGCTTTTAATGGCCCGCAACTCCGCCAATCGCTCGGTCGCTGCGCCGATGTTCTGGATACTTTCCGCCTGGCGCGTCAGTTCCCAAATAGGACGCCCCAACAGGTTGACGTAAGTCACAATCAGAAAGACCGTGCCGATCGTAATCAGGTTTCCCCGGACAAGGTAATATCCGCCGACCAGCGCCATGACATTCGCCAGCATCATCAACACGCCGCCTACCGTCTCGATGACGAACATCATCCGCCAGCTCTTTTTCCAATGCCCCAGGTTCTCGAAAGCCAGCCGGTAAAGACCGCGCAGCACAAAATCCACCGCACCACTGGAACGGATGTCCTCTGTGCCTGATAATCGCTCCTCGATGTACCCGAATAGTTCGGCGGTGGATTCGCGGAACGCCTTCTGGTGAGGGATCGCCAAACCACGCACACGGTTCAGCGCATACAGCGCCAACAGGGCAAATGCACTAAACGCGACACCGAGCCGCCAATCCTCCAAGAACAGTGCGCCGATCACACCGACCAGCAGCAGCAAGTTCCCCACCACGCGGATCACCAACTGGGAGAAGAAGTTAGATAGCTCCATCACGTCGCCGTCGATCCGTTCGATGAGCTTGCCCGGCGGCGTATCATTGTGAAATGTCATGTCCAGATAGATGCAATGGCGCGCCAGTTCACCACGCAACGCATTCGTGGCCGTCCAGGCTACCGTCTCGCCGAAATACGATGCGCCGATGGCAATCAATTGTTGCGCCAGGGCAAGCATCAGGAATAGGCCGGCCAGCGTCAGCAACAGGCGGATTTCTACACCAGTCTGCGCCGCGTCGATAAAGCGGCGCATGATCTGCGGGTTGAAGATCTGCAACCCGATGCTACTGAGTAGCAGAACCGTTAAAATGATGAAGCGCAGCTTCTGTGGTCGAATGTGACGGGCGAGCAAATCCCAGTAACTTTTCAACGGGATGTTCATACACACTCCTTGAGTGACGCCTGAGCCAAACGTCAAAGAGAGGCAGAGTATTTGTGAAGCCTTCTTTAGTCGACGGACGAGACAGAATTATACCACAAATGGACAGCTTTAGGCTTGTCATCGGGATTTTGTGTGTTAGAATCACTTTTCGGAGTCTGACTATATGGTGCATATTCTTCCACTTTTGTTATACACGAGCCTGGGTGGCGGGGCCATGTTGCTGGGCGTGTCATCGATCCCTCGACTGCGCTTTCTACGTAAACCTGTGAACGCCGGTTGGCTGACATTGCTCGCTTTCCTCTGGCTGCTGCTGCCTCAGCAGGGGCGCTGGCTGCCGTCACTGTGGGCGCCAGGATCAGTCCTGGGCGGGCAAATTCTGCTGGACCTGACACCCGCCGTGTGGTGGCTGGGCCTGATGGTGACATTGGTTTTCTGTGGGGTGGCCTGGTTCGAAGTGGCCGAACGCCGGGAAACGTCCAGGTTGTCAGAAATCGTGGTCATCGCCGCCCTGGCCCTCACCTGGCTGACGTTGATGAGTGGCTCCTTGCTGACCATGCTAGCGATGTGGGCAGTGTTTGACCTGGCTTGGGGCATAGCTGGATTGATGTCTGGCGCGAATAGCGAGCGTGTCGTTTTCGGGATGGCGTTGCACGGCATCGCTTCCTTGACCTTGTGGGCCGTCTCACTTCACATGCTCAAAAGTGGCGTCAGTGAGTTGTGGTGGTTGATGTGGCCGAGCAAACCGATGTTGACGTTACTCCTGGTGACCACATTGATCCGGATCGGCTTCTATCCTTTCCAGATCGTCTTCCCGGAAGGTCTCAGCCTGGCGCGCTCGCTCAGTCTGGTTTACTTTATGGGTCCGGTGACCGGCGTGGCTTTGCTCTACCGCCTAATGACATTGCCAGGGGCTGAACGCTTTCCAGATTGGGTAACGGCCTGGGGCATCCTGGCGCTGTTCTGGAACGCTGTGGTCGCGTGGGGCAGTCGCCGTCAGCCGACCTTGACCGGAGCCTATCATGCCCTGTTCATCGGGCTGGTGATCGGGGCCTGTGTTAGTGGATCGGGGTCGTTGTTACTGCTCATCTCCGGGTTGTGGGCCACTGGTGGCGCACTACTGGCCCTGGGACGCGGACGTGACCGGCAGGCCATCGCGTGGACGTGGCCAACCTGGCTGGCCGTGCTGTTTTTTCTGGGCGCGCCACCATCCCCTGTGGGTGGCGTTTTTGGGCAATTGATCGAGGCGTTGCCGTGGGCACTGAGAGCAGCACTGCTCGTGGGTATGAGTTGCATCGGCGCCATCTTCATCCAGCGCGTAGCGCCTTTTGCCCGCGGTGCTGCGACGCCGCCAACGATATGGCAGCGCGTTGCAATGGTCGGTGGGCTTGGCATCATTGCGACAACGTTGATTGCCTCGACCGCCCTGATCGAGCCGGCGCCCTTTTCATGGCTTGGGTTTGGATTCTGGCTGTTCAGCATCCTGGGCGCCGGAGCTTTAGTCCGTTGGGGTAAACCGCTGCGTGAACGCACACACTATATGCAACCCGTGATGGAGTTCGTCGACCTGCAGTGGCTCTATCGCTCAGTATGGCGGGGGGCCGAACACCTGCTGGGCATTCTACGCATCGGGGCCGATGTGGTAGAAGGAAGCGCATCGTTGCTCTGGTCGCTGTTGATCCTGCTGTTGATCTTGCTGGTGGTGGGCAATCAATGAATCCATTCAACGCGTGGCTAGATCAGGTCTCTTCAATCGCTTCGACACCGGCAGCATGGGCGATTTTCATTGCGGGCGCCGGCATCTATTTGATCAACGTATGGCGCATCCGTTTCCTGATCCTGATCGCGCAGTACTTTTTCGTCGGCATCCTTTTCGCCCGCGTTTTCGACACACGACCAGAGATGGCACTGTTGAAAACATTGGTCGGATGGTTGATCTGCGGTGCATTTCTGATCAGCGCACGCGTGCGCGCCAACGCGATTGCCCGCGCACAGGCACGGAAACAAAGCGAGTCGCTGGAAGGCAGCGCGCGAACAGCGCGCGAGCGTCCTTTCCGCTGGGCATCAAACCTGCCCTTCCGCATTCTCTCGTTGCTCGTGATGACGGTCGTTGCCTACCTGGCCGCAGAGAAGTATCCCCTGCCGTTTATCTCGGCGGAGCTGGCGCTGGCCTGTTTCATCTTGATCATTCTCGCAGTGCTCTTTATCGGCACGGAGGAAAATGACGTGATGGTCGTAGGCGTCGGCGTGCTCAATCTGCTGGCGGCGCTGGACATCTTTTACTCCGCGCAAGACCCCGGCCTGCTGGTGACGGGGCTGCTGGTGATGGTCAACTTACTCGTCGGGCTGGCGTTCTCCTACCTTGCCGTGGTCGAGGTGGCCGAATGATGCTTCCAGGCCCTATCGTACTGATTGGCCTCCCTCTGGCCGTAGCAGTCGTGCTGCAAATCTTGCGCCGCTGGACGGCAATCACGGCCTTTCTGGCCACGGTCACGGCACTCTTCGGGGGGCTGTTGGTGATGTCCGCTCCCCTGATCGACAAACTGCTGTCACTCAGCGTGGTTAAGATCGTCGTAGAGCAACCGTTTTATCTGCTGGGCCGCGAGTTGGTCGTCGAACCGGTTGATCGCTTGCCCTTGAGCTTCATCTTTTTTACGGCAGCCGGACTGT
>JAKJAB010000244.1 GCA_022707725.1 Chloroflexota bacterium
ACGCAAATTGCCCATACGCCTCCGGGTTGAGCAGCCGCGTGAGGACAATGTTGATCAGGAATCCGAAGCCAATCGACCAGTAAGAGCTGATCAAAACCCAGATGCCGCCGCGCACGACGCGATAGGCAAGCGGTGTCTCTGTTTCCACGCCGGAAACACGCGGCGTTATGTCATCACTGGATTCCGCGCTCATTTCGATGGACACCGCCCTTCAGAACAAGCCATACTAACCCAGGAATGGACAGCACAGTATAACATTCAGGTCCTCTCTGTCAACGGGACAGGCATTTCGATCGCGCACCGGGTTTTGCTGGATTCCACCACCGCCAGAGCCAGCCGCAACGCCATCAAGCCATCCGCCCCACTCACCGGCATCGGTGCATCACGCAACACAGCGGATGTGAAAGCTTCCAATTCCGCCCGCAAAGGCTCGTAACGTTGGATGGGGTAACGCACCATCCGACCTTCACTCACACCCTTGATAATGCTGAGATGGCTCCAGGTCAGGCCATTCGCTTCGGCATTCTCGTAGAAGAAGAGGTCTTGGGTCAGATCGTCAACGCGGAACATTCCTTGCTCGCCGAGCACCGCCACCTCGCGCACCTTTTGCGGCGTCAGCCAATTGATCTCCAACATCCCGGTCATCCCGTTATCGAAGGACAACAGGGCAGCCAACAAGTCCTCGTAATCGGTATGGATTTTTTGCTGAGTCTCAGCGTACACCCGGATGGGTTCAGCCCCACTGATAAAACGCATCACGTCCAAATCGTGCGGGGCCAGGTCAACGACGACACCCACATCCTGGACACGCGATGGGAATGGTCCGACCCGCCGGCACACGATCTGGAAAATCTTGCCCAACTCACCCGCGGCCAGATGCTCCTTGAGCGCTCGGATCACCGGGCTGAAGCGCACGATGTGGCCGACCATCAAGCGCCGGCCAAGCGTCTCGGCGCAATCGATGAGCGCCTGAGCATCCTCCACGGTGGCGGCAATCGGCTTCTCGACCAGCACATCCGCCCCGGCCGCCATCGCAGTCTCCGCCACCTCCCGGTGGTAGCGCGTGGGGACAGCAACCGTCACCACGTCCGGCTTCTCGCGTTTCAGGAGCTCGCGGTAATCTGCGTAAGCCGGGACGCTATATTTGGCGGCGATCTGTTGTCCCATCTGCGGATTGGCATCCGCGACGCCGACGAGCCTGGTCTGAGCGATCTCCGTGTAAACGCGCGCGTGATTGCGCCCCATCGCCCCCACGCCAATGACGGCAGCCTTCAGATGCTCGCTCATGCGCGCTCCATAAAGCCGTTGACCGAAGCGACAATCGTTTCCAGGGCGGCCTGGGTGAGCGCCGGGTGTACCGGCAGCGAAAGCGCTTCCTGCGTAGCCCGCTCGGCCTCCGGCAGGCGCTGATTGTACCCCAACTGCCGGGTGTAATACGTCTGCTGGTGAATCGCCACGGGATAGTAGACGCCGGTTCCAATCCCGTTTGCCTCCAGGTGTTCCGCCAGCGCGTCGCGGCGACCGTCCGGCACGCGGATGGTGTATTGGTGGAAGACGTGCGTGTAGCCTTCCGGCGTGATCGGGACGCCCACCCCGCGCAAATTCGCGTTGAGGTAACGCGCGTTGGCAATGCGGGCTGCGTTGAACTGTTCCAACTTATGGAGTTGCGCCAGCCCAATCGCAGCGTGAACGTCCGTCATGCGGAAATTGAAGCCCAATTCGTCGTGGTAATAGCGCCGGCGCATTCCATGCTGACGAATGACCTGGCAGTTCTCGGCGATGCGCGCGTCGTTGGTGGTGATCATACCGCCTTCCGCCGAAGTCATATTTTTGGTGGGATAGAGCGAGAACGTCCCCGTTCCCCACGCGCCCGCGCGCTTACCGTGCAGCGCAGCGCCATGGGATTGGCAGGCGTCCTCGATCACGGCCAAACCGTATTTGTCGGCGATAGCCTGGATCGCATCCATATCCGCCATCAGCCCGAACAAGTGTACCGGCAAAATCGCCTTCGTGCGCGGCGTGATGGCGGCCTCGATCAGCGCCGGGTCCAGGTTGAACGTCGTCGGGTCGATGTCCACAAACACCGGCCTTGCCCCGGTGAACAAAACGCTGTTCGCCGAAGCGACGAACGTGAACGGCGAGGTAATCACCTCGTCCCCAGGGCCGATGCCATACGCCAGCAACGCCACGTGGAGCGCCGTCGTTCCGCTGCTTGTGGCAATCGCGTGCTGTACGCCGCACAGCGCCGCGAAGGCTTCCTCGAAAGCCTTGACCCGCGGGCCTTGCGCCAGCATCCCAGAATCCAAAACCTCAAGAACTGCCCGTTTTTCTTCGTCCCCGATGAGGGGTTTGGCGATGGAAATCACTGCGCCTGCCTCCAGATTTCTAATGGGATAGAAAGCATTTCGTGACAGTGGGGACACCGCGCGACGACGTTGTCGTCTTCTGCGTGGTCTGCGCTCAACCGGTGTCCGCACGCGCACACGAATCCGATCAGCCGCGCCGGATTGCCGGCCACCAACCCGTGCGCTGGCACGTCTTTGGTGACGACGGCGCCCGCGCCCACCATCGCCCACTCGCCGACCACAACTTTGGGCAGGATCGTCGAATTTGCGCCGAGCGCCGCCCCGCGTTTGATGACGATCCGCCCCAGCACCCAATCATCGGCGGCCTTGAGCGAACCGTCGGGATTCACCGCGCGCGGCAGATTGTCGTTGGTAAAACACACGTGCGGGCCAACGAAAACGCCGTCCTCGATTTCGACGCCGTGGTAAATCGAAACGTAATTCTGCACCTTGACGTTGTCGCCAATCCGCACGCCAAAATCCACGTAGACGCCCTTGCCGAGAGTGCAGTTCCGGCCAATTTTGACGCCCTCGCGCACCTGGCACTGATGCCAGATGCTCGCGCCGGAGCCAATCTGCGCCTTGTCCGAAACGTCCGCCGTGGGATGAATCCTCACGTCGTCATGCATTACGCCCGTTCCTCCAACAAACCCCGGATACGCGCCGCGACCATCTCGATTGCCACCTCATTGAAGCCGCCCTCAGGAATGATGACATCGGCGTAACGCTTGCTCGGTTCCACAAACTCCATGTGCATCGGACGTACTGTGGTCATATACTGCGCGATGACCGACTCGAACGTCCGCCCCCGCTCCTGCATATCGCGCTGCAGGCGGCGAATCAGCCGGATGTCGCTGGACGTATCGATGAACAGCTTCACGTCGAACAGCTTACGCAAGTCTGGCTCGGAAAAAATGAGGATGCCTTCCACCAGCACGATGGGAGCCGGCGCCACGTGGATGGTCTCATCTGTGCGCGCGTGCCGGGTGAAGTCGTAGACGGGGATTTCGGCAGGATAGCCGTTGCGCAGCAAGGTCAGATGCTCGATCATCAGACTGGTTTCCAATGCATCCGGATGATCGAAGTTCAGGCTTCTACGTTCCTCCAACGTCAGGTGGCGCATATCCTTGTAATATGCATCGTGTGGGATGCATGCAATGTGCTCCGTACCGACACGCTCCAGGATGCGATTCGCCACCGTGGTCTTGCCGGACCCGGTTCCTCCCGCTACCCCAATGATAATCGAACGCATAAACCCTCCTTAAACAGTCAGGTAGTTTTTAGTCTGGTCGTCAAATAGTCAATCAGTAGCCGCGATTTCGTCTGGCGTTTGCTCCGCCGGTTGTGTGGCCGTTTTACGGCAAAGGTAATACCGTCCGAGCACGGCGACGAGCAACGCCAGCATCCCCACAGCCTCCACCGGCGCGCCGGGATTGTACACCGCCTCAAAACTTGGCAGCGCGTCCCGCTGCAACTCAAGCCGGACATCGGCGGCGAATAACACGCCGTCATCCTGCAACGCCGTCTCCACTAGCAACTCGCCATCGGCGCTGCGATACACCTGCACTTGAATCGGAGCTTCGGCTTCGCGCAGGCGGCTAATGCGAAAAACGTAGCCGACCTGAGGGAGCACAAAGTAGGCTTCCGGTGCTTCGACGGTCAGCGCCAGGCGCAGGGCGTCCTGTGGCTCATCGCGCACCGAAGGCAATAGGGGCAAAATCTGCCCCTGACCATCTAGCGCTCGCGCCACCAGTCCGACGCTGCTCCCCTTGGGGACAAAGTATAGTCCATATCGCCCTGTCAACAACGGCAGAAATCGATTGGAAGAAACGTCCTCGCGCGCTGGCAAGGTCAATCCACGCTCCGGGATGGTGATAGATGCGGCGGGCCATACGATCACATCTGACTGCTTCCAGCCCCACACCATCTGCGCCGCCCACCCAGCGATAATGAACACGCCGGCGACACACGCCAACACTTGCAGCCAGTGTCGTGAGCGCGTGCTCTCCTTCCACTGTTCAGGTAGATCGGCGCAGTGCACGGCCACGATCAGCGCCAACCACGCCAGGAGGATGCGCATCCACAGCGACGTACGCACCGTCAGCAGGCCTGCCGTCGCCAGGGGGGCCGTCCACGTTTTCAACGTTGGGCGCAGCCCGGCAAGCCAACGCGCGTAGACGGGGCTGGTGGAAATC
The DNA here is from genome assembly GCA_022707725.1 of Chloroflexota bacterium. Lineage (GTDB taxonomy): Bacteria > Chloroflexota > Anaerolineae > B4-G1 > SLSP01 > DSWT01. The sequence goes on from JAKJAB010000244.1 coordinate 4,541, forward strand.
GATACCGGAGCTTGAGGGAGAAACAGCACAATCGCCTGGATGATCAACAGCACGATGAGGGCCTCGACCAGTCTTCTATCCGCACCGAGCCATTGCCACACCTGGTTAAGTATCTGCCGCGCCCGCATAGTTCCCTTCGCTATTGAGCTACAAAAAAGGCCCCGTCGACTCCGGGGCCGGAGAGAGCCACCCTTGGGAATTGAACCCAAAACCTGGCGCTTACGAAGCGTCTGCTCTGCCGATTGAGCTAGGGTGGCAGTTACAAGCGCCATTATACCCAGAACTACAGAGATGGCAAGCGATTCAGTAGACAGTAAACGGTGGACGGTAGACAGGGAGTAGGCCAGATCGATGTGCAACTTTGTACTACAATCCAACGTAACAAGAGTGTCGAAAATGGCTTTTTACAGCAAAGCCACTTTGACAAAGTGACCATTCGACGCTACACTTAACAGTAAGACAGATCAAAAGTTTATCACGCAGGAGGCAAACACAATGGCAACCTTATTGGAAAAAGTATCCACGCTGATTTCGGCGAATCTCCATTCCCTGGTCGATAGAGCGCTCAAGAACAACAGCGTCGCCGTAATCGATCAATACATCCGCCAGGTAGAGGACAGTCTGGCCGATTTGGAGGATGCCGCCGCCACCGTCGGGGGAGAAGTTAAGTCGCTCAAGCGCAAGCTCGGCGATTTCGAGCAAAAGGCCGAGGAACTGGATCGCGCCATCGACGCGTTCCTGTTGGAAGGCAATGAGACGGCAGCCACGGGTGTACAGAGCAAACTCAACAGCACGCAGCGCCTGATCGAGACGTACCGCGAACAGGCCACGCGCCAGGACGCCGAGTTCCAGAAATTACTGGATGCCAAGGTCAAACTGGAAGCCCGTCTGGCGACGATGAAGCAGCAACGCACGGAACTCCAAGCCCTGCTGGAACTGGCCAAGAGCAAGGAAATCTCCCTCAAGGCGATGAAGGGTCTGGACTCGTTGATGGGGTCGGGGGATTCGGACATCAGCCGGATCGCGGAGAGCGTCTACGCGCGGTTGGACAAAGCCT
>JAKJAB010000245.1 GCA_022707725.1 Chloroflexota bacterium
TTGGAAGCGCGCTTTGTCCCGTCTTCGGCGCCGGCCATCGCAGTGCAGGACGTTCACTTCGCGTACACCGACGGGCACGCCGCGCTGCACGGCGTCAGCCTGGAGATTCCACAGGGGCAGTTCGTCGCCATCATCGGGCCGAACGGCGCGGGGAAGAGCACGCTGCTGCGTCACTTCAACGGCCTGTTGCGCCCTATGCGCGGCACGGTGCATATCCAGGGCAAAGACGCCGCGGGACGCACGACCGGCGACCTGGCTCGTGCGGTGGGCTTCTTGTTTCAACGCCCGGAGCAGCAGCTTTTCGCCGCGACAGTCTCCGAGGAAGTCGCCTTTGGCGTCCGTGCCTTGCGTCTCGCCGACACTGCCGGGCGCGTGGAACGGGCACTGGCGCGTTTCGCGTTGACCGCGTTCGCGCAGACTCCCCCATCCATCCTGAGCTACGGTGTGCAGCGCGCTGTCACGCTGGCTGCACTGTCCGCGCTCGATACACCCATCCTCGCGTTGGATGAACCGGCGGTGGGACTCGACGGACGCGAATGGGCACGCCTGCTGGCGTGGCTGGCCGAGCGCCGCGCCGCCGGGGTAACACTCGTCATCGTCACCCATGAGATGGAGCTGGCAGCCCGCGCCGACCGCGTGGTAGCCCTCGCAGACGGGTGCATCGTTGCCGATGGCACGCCGGATGAGGTGCTCGGATGAGCATTGCGCTCGACTTCTACGTTCACCGGGAGTCCTGGCTGCACCGACTCGATCCGCGCGTCAAGCTGTGGGGGATGCTGGTGGGGTTCATCGCGGCGTTCTTGCTGCCCTACTTGCTTGTCCAGGGTGCGCTCCTGCTCGGGCTGCACCTGCTCCTGCTTGGCAATGGTATCCCCTGGCGGGTGTTGCGCGGTTTGTGGAGGCAGATGGCGCTGTTGGTCGTGCTGATCATGGTATTGCAGCCGTTTTTTGTCCCCTCCGGTGATGTGCTCTTGGCGGTCGGGCCGCTGCGGCTGACGGTGGGAGGTCTGATCCAGGCAGGCCTGTTCGCCACGCGCGCGCTGGTCATCGCTTTCTTTGTCGGCGCGCTGCTATTTACCACCGATCAGCGCGCGCTCGTCCAGGCTGTTGTCCGGTTGGGATTGCCGTACACGTGGGGGTTGACCTTCAGTCTGACGCTGCGTTTCTTGCCGGCAATCCAGCAATTGTTCGGGACGGTGCGCGAGGCACAGGCGGCGCGCGGCTGGGTGGCGGAGGGCAACCTCTTGCGCCGTTTCCATGGCTATTTGCCTGTGCTGGTCGCCGTTATCATCGGCACGTTGCGAATGAGTGACCGGCTGACGCTGGCGCTGGCGGCGCGCGGCATGGCGGCCCCTACGGACGCAGGAACGTCTGGCCCTGCACAGCGTACAGTCTGGCGTGACCTGCACATGCGCCGCTCCGATTGGCTGACGCTCGCCGTCGTCACCCTGGCTTTTTTGACGATGGGCTTTTGGCTATTCGCTTTCAAGGGCTGATTGCTGAGAGCTAACGCCAATTGCTTCCATCAGGGCTTGTGCTATACTTCTCATACACCGCATCTCGTCAAGCGTAGGGAAGGAACCCAAAGCGCGATGAATCATAAAACGCTCCTGATTTATAATCCCACTGCCGGGCCGTGGGATATGACCCGCACGCTAAAACGCCTGGCAGAGTACATGCACAAGTGTGACTGGGCCATGGAGGTGGTGCAGACCGAAAATCCCGGCGACGCCACCCATTACGCGCGGCGCGCCGTCGAGGATGGAGTGGACATCGTTCTGGTAGCTGGCGGCGATGGCACTATCAACGAGGCCGCCAATGGCCTGGTGGGAACGTCGACGGCGCTCGGTATCGTCCCTGTGGGCACCGGCAACATTCTGGCGCATCAGTTGCGTATGCCCCTTCTCTCTCTAGCCGCGCCGTTGTATGTGCGCGATGTGGGCGAGGCGCTGTGCCAGAGTCGCATTCAACGAGTGGATGCAGGGGTCATCAATGAGCGCTACTTCGTCTGTTGGGCCGGATTGGGATTGGATGCCGAAATCACGGCCTATATGGAACCGCGCCCGCGCATCGCCAAGCGGTTCCGCACCCTGCCCTATATCATCGCGGGATTTACGGTCGCGGCGGAGTTTCGCGGGGTGCGTTCGCGTATCGTGATCGAGGGGCGCACTTTCCGTACCCGCGCGTTGATGGCCCTCGCCAGCAACATCCAGCTTTACGCGGCTTTCTTCAACATTGCGCCGCGCGCACGGATGGACGATGGTTTGCTGGACATTTACGTCTTCAAGGGGCTGGGATTTCCCTACATCATGCGACACTTGCTGCATCTTTTCAGTGGACGTCACCAGCACGACCCTAAAGTGATGCACGCCTTGGCACGCACAATGGCCGTCCAAACCTCGCCTTCGGTCGCTGTGCATCTGGACGGCGATCCCTACGGCGACACGCCGGCGGCCATCAGCATTGAGGCCGGGAAGCTGCTGCTGCTCGCTCCCCCACAAGCACCGGACAGCCTTTTCAGCAAGCCGCCGGAGCGAGTGTTAGCATAGGGTTAACCACAATTTCAAGGAGGGCTTTACCATGCAACCATTGCTCGATTGGGGCATTGAACTCATTTTGTGGCTGCAACAATTCCGCCCGGCGTTGGATCTGCCCTTCAGGGCGCTCACGTTCATCAGCGATGAGCTTTTCTTTCTGTTGTTCTTACCGCTCGTCTATTGGTGTCTGGATCGCCGCACGGGTGCGCGGGTGACGCTGTTGTTCCTCGTCTCGGCTTATGTGAACGCGGTGGTGAAAGTATTCGCCGCTCAACCGCGCCCGGCGCTTTATGACCCGCGGGTCTGGGCTTACTCCGACGTAGGCGGCTCCGGCGGATTTCCCAGCGGACACACGCAGAACACGCTCGCGGTGTGGGGGTATCTGGCGGCCAAGGTGCGCCGTACCTGGATGTGGATCGTGACGGGGGTGTTGGTGGTGTGTGTGCCGTTGTCGCGGCTGTATTTGGGCGTCCATTTTCCACACGATTTGTTTGGCGGCTACGTCATTGGCGCGCTCCTGCTCTTCGTCTATTTGCGATGGGGCGAGCGCGGCGAACGATGGCTTGCCGGGATGGGTGTCGGCGCGCAACTGGCGCTCGTGGCGGCGCTCACCATCCCGTTGATGCTCATCTTCCTCACCGAGGACGGCGTGACCGGCGGCGCGACATTGCTGGGGATGGGCGGTGGCCTTGTGATCCAGGCGCGCTGGATCGGCTTCGAGGTGGACGGCGTCCTGTGGAAGCGGGTGGCGCGCTATGCCCTGGGCGCAGCGGTGATGGTTGGATTGTGGGCGGGGCTGCGCGCGGCGTTTTCCGGGCTGGAACCGGCGCTGCTGTTCCGCTTTATCCGCTACGCACTGATGGGCTTCTGGGGCGGCGCCGGCGCGCCGTGGGTTTTCGTGAAGTTGGGTTTGACGCCGGGACGTGGTCAGTCCCAGGCGGCGTAACATGGCTATCCCCGCTGAAGGGCTATTGGCGCAGTGTCACTGGCCTGATTTGCCTGCGCCGTATGCGGAGGCGCTGCGCCAGGCGGTGGCTTTTATCCTCGCACGCTGTCCGGATGTGCGAGGCATCGTCGTCAGTGGCACGATTCTGCGCGGCAATCCTGGCCCTTCGAGTGACCTCGATATTTACGTGATTCGCCGGGAGCTACAGCGACAGCGCGTGCAGAAATTTTTCAACGGCATCCCGGCGGAAATTTTCATCAACCCTGAGGAGATGGTCCCGGTTTACTTTGCCGACGAAGCGCGCGCCGGACGCCCCATCACGGCTCACATGCTGAGCACCGGTTTCACCATCCTGGACTGTGATGGCGTGATCGCCAGCCTACAGGACCGCGCCCGGCAGATTTTGCAGACGCCGCCCGATCCCAACGCCGAAGCCTTAACCTTTGCGCGCTACATGGCTGCGGCGCGCTACGAAGACGCGATAGATGTTGTTCGGGACCGGCCAGAAACCGCGCGCATGATTCTCGGTTTGGCCGTGCATCAGATGATCAGCTACCATTTCCTGGCTGCGCATCGCTTTGTGCCGCGTGACAAAGATTTGCTGGATGTTTTGGCGACATGGGACGCGCCACTGGCCGACTTGGCTCGCCGTTTTTACGCCGCGGCGACACTTGAGGCGGCGCTGGCAGCGGCGGAGCAGATTGCCGACCGCACCATCGCTGTACGCGGTTTCTTCGAGTGGGAATCACCGCCGGAGACTTTAGGTTAGATTACTTCCACGCCAACACCAACCGGCTGCGGGTGTAGCCGTTTAGTGATGTGTACAAAACTGTCTGCCCATCGATGACTACCAGGTCCGAATGCCCTAAGCCGATATTGCCGGGTTGATCGACGAGGATGGGGTTGCCGGGGTATTTCTCCCACGGGTCGTCGATAGCGGACGTGAGGCTGCGCGCTAATCCCAGGCCAAACTGCGTATCGCCGCCATCGCCGGGGCCGGGGCCGCGCACGCCCTCGTAGAGCATGTAGACGCGCGACCCGATGCGCTGCACTTCGGCGGAGCTGATCGTGCGGAAATCGAAGTACGGATTCGCCTGCGGGCCGTTTTCTTCCAGCGGGCCGTACTCTCCGGCGCCCACAAACAGCGGGTTGTGCTGGCAGCGGGTCAGACGCTCGCCCGTCGTCGTCACGCTGCCGGTGTAGCAACCCATGGCGCCCGGATTCTGTCCCACTCCCACAAAGATGTAAAGCCGTCCCCCTTCGACGAAAATGCCGGGCGGGCCTCCCGCCAAACATTCATATTCGTATGGCACGAAGGGATGTTCATAGATACGTTCTTCCTTGCGACAGGTGCGCAACCACAGCTTCCACACGCCTGTGTCGGCGACTCGCTCCGGCAGACTCCAGCTCAGACCGTCCGCCGAACGCCGCAGCCGCGCGCGCCCCAGATATTCGTAGACGAGGAAGAACGTCGTCCCATTGTAGGCCATGCGGGGGTACTGCTGCTGTTCGGTGTGATCGACTTCCGAGACGCAGGGGCATTTGACGCACTCGAACTGGCAGGTTGCCGGGGTTGCCGGGGAGAACGTGATGCCGCCATCGGTACTGCGGTAGATCACGGTGCAGCCAGGGAAGGGGACCGGATCGCCGCAACGATCCACGACGCCGGCAGATTGGGCGCTGGCATGCACGTAGGACCACAGCTCACCGTTGTGCATCACCAGCGTATCGGATTCGCCCATCGGCAGGCCCGTATCGACGACGTCAAGTACGAACTCTGCCCGCCCGTCCCAAAAATCAGCCAACGTGGGATGACCATTTGCGCCGGGATCGCTCTGAATCACCAACACAGCGAGTGGTGGCGTGGGTGAAGGCAGCACGGAGAGTGAGACATTGGAGAGCGTGTCCGTTTCAGGAAGTAGGTGCGCTTCCGAAGCTGCCAGGCGGGACGTGGATCGCGCGGGGCGCTCTATGGGCACTTCGAGTGTCGTCTGTGTGGCGACTGCGGTAGGGTGAAGTGTCGGTGTCGCGGTAGGGGCGGGGGATGGCGTGGCTGTTGCAGCAGGTAGGGGTGTAGGGGATGGCGCAGCC
>JAKJAB010000246.1 GCA_022707725.1 Chloroflexota bacterium
ATAGAAATTCCGACACGCGCGAAGGTCGATTTTATCGACATCACTGCCGAAATACAGCGGTTGGTCCACGAAGCCGAGGTTGACGAAGGGATGTGCTTCATCTACTGCCCGCACACCACAGCCGGCATCGTACTCAACGAGAACTGGGACCCGGATGTCGAAAATGACATCGCTATGCTGCTGGAACGCATCGCGCCGGAAAACCTGCCCTACCGCCACAGCGAGGGCAACTCGACGGCGCACATCAAATCCGTGCTCCTCGGCAGCGACCACTTCATCTTCGTGCAAGAGCGCCGGCTGTCCCTGGGGCAATGGCAGGGCGTCTTCCTCGCCGAATTCGACGGCCCGCGACGGCGAGCCGTCTGGATCAGAGTCGTGGGCGACGCCGATAGCGGCTGACGAACCATCGTGACCAACACACGTTCGCCCATCGCCTGGGAAGCCATCGAAGCGCTGCTCCACCGCGTACAAAAGCCGGGACGCTACGTCGGCGGCGAAGTTAATGCGATCCGTAAATCGTGGGAAACCACCGGCGCCCACATCTGCCTGGCCTTCCCCGACATCTACGACCTGGGAATGTCCAACTTCGCGCTCGCCATCTTCTACGAACTGCTCAACGTCCGGCCCGATGTGCTGGTGGAGCGCACCTACCTGCCCGCGCCGGATATGATCGCCCAGATGCGACAGGCGGCCATACCGCTCTACACATTGGAAAGCTACCGCCCGGTCAGCACGTTCGACATTCTGGCGATCAGCACAGCTTACGAACAACTCTACACCAATAGCCTGGAACTGCTTGACCTCGCCGGCATTCCCGTCCGCGCCGCCGACCGCGATGCGAAACACCCGCTCATCGTCGGCGGGGGGCATGGAACGTTCAATCCGGAACCAATCGCGGATTTCTTCGACGTATTCGTCATTGGCGAGGCCGAGGAGGTGTTCCCCGAGCTGATTAACATGTGGCAGGCGCACCGGCATCTGCCACGTGAGGGACAATTGCGCGCTCTGCTCGACGCGCCGGGGTTGTACATCCCGCGCTTCTATCAAGCCAGCGGCGAATCCGGCGCGGTAATCCCCATCGATCCCGCTGCACCCGCCCGCATTCTCAAGCGACTGCTGCCCACGCTGCCCCCCACCCCCATCCGCCAACTCGTCCCCAACGTGGAAGTGACGCACAATCGCGCCGTGGTCGAAATCCAGCGGGGATGCACGCGCGGCTGCCGCTTCTGCCAGGCCGGAGCGATCACGCGGCCCGTGCGCGAGCGGCCTGCCGCCGAAATCGTCGAAAGCGTCGCCGCCATCCTGGACGCCACCGGCTACGAGGAGGTCGCCCTGCTCTCGCTCTCCTCCGCCGATCATTCCGAAATCAAGCCGCTGCTGGAAGCGTTACTGGACCGCTTTCAGGGTCGTCACCTCTCTATCTCGCTGCCGAGCCTGCGCATCGAGTCGTTTTCGGTGGACCTGGCCGATATGCTCTCGCAGGGGCGTCGCTCGGGGTTCACCTTCGCGCCGGAAGCGGGCAGCGATGCGTTACGCCGCCGCATCAACAAAGACATCGCCACCGAAGATTTGCTCGCTGTGGCCACCGAGGTCTTCGCACGCGGCTGGCGCACACTCAAACTCTACTTTATGCTCGGCCTGCCTGGTGAGATCGACGAGGACATCGAGGCCATCATCGATCTGGCGCACCGCGTCCGGCGCTTGGGGCTGGACATCGGCGGGCGTAAGACGGAGATTCACGTCAGCGTGAGCACCTTCGTTCCCAAACCGCACACCACCTTCCAGTGGGCAGCCCTGGCCGACCGTGACACGGTCGAACGGCGGCAAGGCCTGCTGCGCGAGCGGCTGCGCGGGCGCGGCCTGCGTCTCTCCTGGAACCAGTACGACGGCACGCGCCTCGAGGCGCTGCTGGCCCGCGGTGACCGGCGGTTGAACGCCGTCGTCGAAGCCGCGTGGCGCAACGGCGCGCGCTTCGACGCCTGGGACGAATGGCGCAGTCTGGAAGCGTGGGAACGCGCTTTCGCCGAGACCGGCTTCGATGTAGACGCCGCCCTCTACCGTCCTCGCGCCGCAGACGAGCCGCTTCCCTGGGATCACCTGCACAGCGGCGTCGAAAAGCGCTTCTTCCTGCGCGACTACCGCCGCAGCCAGGCCGGCGAGCTGCTGGACGATTGCCGCGACCAATGCCACGCCTGCGGCATCCTCGTCAACTATCCGGGGATGTGGACGGCGGAGTGGGAATGTCCAGAGCAGGGAGTAGGGAGTAGGAAGTAGGAAGTAGGAAGTAGGGAGTAGGAAGTATGAATTGCGAATTGCGAATTACGGATTACGAATCACGAATCACGGATCCCCAATCCCCAGTTACCAATCCCCAATCCCTGCGGTACCGCATCACGTTTGCGACGCGGCGGACGCTGGCTTACGTCTCCGTGCTGGAGTTGGGCAAGGTTTGGGAGCGCAGTCTGCGCCGCGCGGGGATGCCGCTCAAGTACAGCCAGGGGTACAACCCACGTCCCAGGCTGCACTTCGCCGCGCCGTTGCCGGTGGGATGCGGCAGCGACGCAGATTTGTTGGATGTGTGGCTCGAAGCGTCGGTAGACCCAGAGGCAATGCTGGCAGCCCTGGCGGACGCCGTTCCGCCCGACCTTTCGGTCGTCGACGCGCGCACCGTGCCGCAAGACGAGGCGGCACTTTCCGAGCAACTCGTTGCCGCCGAGTATCGTGTGTGGCTGCGCGATGTCGCCGCGGCGGACGTACAATCCGCCGTCACGCATTTTCTGAACAGCGACACGCTCGCGCTGGCAAAGCGCGGGCGCAAGTATCGCGGCAAGACGTACGACCTGCGCCCGCTGGTCCAGGAATTGCACCTCGAAGACGCGCCCGCCCCCTGGACCGGCCTGTGGATGCGCGTCGGCACCCGTCCCGGCGCAACCGGCCGTCCCGATGAAGTGCTGAAAGCACTCGACCTGAACGACGCCCCCCGCCGCTGCACGCGCACACGCCTGGTTTTGGCGTCGTAATGCACGCCCCCGATTACATAGGTGAGAATTTACGATAACGAATTACGATTTTTGGAAAGGAGGCTCTATATGACCCAGAATGCTTTCGTTGAACAGATGCGCGCGGAACATGGCGAGGACTACGATCCGGCCAAAGGTCTTCCAGGACAGCGCACGGTCACCTTTATGGGCAACACCTACGACCTGGCAGCCCTGGGCGCGCTCGGCAGTGGCGTCCTGGTACTGTTTTCGTGCCTCACGTGCAATATGGGCTATTACTGCATTCCGTTTATCCCGCTACTGCTCGGTCTGGTGGGGGTTGTCTCGGCGCGCGAATCGATCAACAAAGAACGCACCCAACTCTGGTCGTGGCTTGGCATCGGCGCGGGCGCCATCGTTATTGTGATGATCATACTGGCATTTGTGGGGGCGTGCCTGTGGTTCACATTGATGATAGCCAACGCGGAGACCTACTGACATCCTCCTAAATCGTTACGTCGTCGGTGTTTTGGCGCTCAGATCATCAGTCTGGTGCCGGCATGACGTGCATAGGAATACTTCTAAAGGTCATACTCACTCACCGGTTTACGCACAAGCCGGTGAGTTTTTCTTTATCACTTTCGATAATTGAATCTGGTATAATGTACGGCAATGTGATCAATAGCCACCAAGGAAAATGAGGGGGAATTGTGTTAGCCAAACTATATACCGATATGTGTCACGTCTTTCCCAAGTTCAGGAAGACCACGCGCAAGCAAATGTATCAGTTTATGGCAAAGTATTATCAAAAGCGCGACTGGTCGTTCATGAACTATGGTTACGCGCCGGAGGACGCTACCGAAGTCCTAACGTTGAACAGCGAGGATGAAATCAACCGTTACTGCATCCAACTCTATCATCACGTCGCCAACGCGGTCGAATTACGCGGGATGAAGGTGCTGGAAGTGGGCAGTGGGCGCGGCGGCGGCGCGGATTACATCAAACGTTATCTTGGCCCGGCGCGGATGATCGGCGTGGACTTTTCCGACAAAGCCGTGAACTTGTGCAAAAAGTATTATTGTGTGGATGGGTTGAGCTTTGTGCCGGGCGACGCCGAGCATTTGCCGTTCGACGATGACAGCTTCGACGCGGTCGTGAACGTCGAGTCCTCGCACTGTTACGGTTCGATGGCCGCCTTCCTCGCGCAGGTCAGGCGCGTGCTCAAGCCCGGCGGGCACTTCCTCTTTGCGGATTTCCGTCCGCGCGAGCAGATCGATGAGATGGACGAGCAGATCGAGCGCTCGGAAATGCAACAGATCAAACAGAAAAACATCACCCTCAACGTGGTCGAGGCGCTGGATGCCGACCACGAACGCCGCATCGCGCACATCCGCCGGGGCGCGCCGAAATTATTGGGCAAATTGATGCAAGAATTCGCCGGCACCAAAGGCGCGGGCATTTACAAGGGGTTCCAGAGCGGCGCTTTCGTCTACAAAAGCTTCGTCCTGCAAAAAGCCTGACTAAAGAAGCAGGATGCAAGAAGCAAGAAGCAGGGGGCAAGAAGCAAGAAGCAAGAAGCAGGGGGCAAGAAGCAAGAAGCAAGAAGCAGGGGGCAAGAAGCAAGAAGCAAGAACGGAAATCCTGCATCCTGTATCTTGCCTCCTGCATCCTGCCTCTTGCCTCTTGCCTCTTGCATCCTGCCTCTTGCATCCTGCCTCTTGCATCCTGCCTCTTGCCTCTTGCCTCCTTTACCAACGCACGCACGCCAGCCAGACGGGGAGCGCGTCCAGCAGGCGCGTCATCACGATCCTGGCTTGCGCGCGGAAGAAGTCGACCGTGCCATCGTAAGCTTCGCCGCCGTCAGCGCCGACTAAATCGGTGACGCCGCGCAGGATCAAGCAGCGCACGTCGTTCCGCGCCGCGACGTAGGCAATCGCGCCGGATTCCCAATCGCCGGCCGCCGCGCCGAAACGCGCGCGCAACACGGGGACTTCCTCCACAACCAGATCGCGATCGGCGGAGAGCAACAGACCGCGTTGTACCGGCGTCGGATACGGTTCCACCAGCCACGACAAGTCCAGATCGGTCGCGTAGTGCCGCAGCGCCGCCTCCGGATCACCCATCTGCTCGATGATGTCGTAGACGAGCGTACGTTCGGCCAGCACGACCGCCTCGCGCGCAATGGCCCCCTCGAAACCGCCACACGTCCCCAGGTTGACGACAAGTTCCGGCTGCCAGTGATCGATTGCGTACTGCGTTCCCGCCGCCGCTGCAATCTTGCCCCACCCCTCGTGGAAAAAGACCACCGGCTCCGCGCGCCCGGCGACATCGACCTGCGCGATACACCATTCGCCATAGGGTGAAAGGGACAGCCCGTTATGCCCAAACCGTTCGCGCACCACGTCCCACTCCTGCCCAGCCGAAATTACAACGACTACGCGAATACCTGTTTCTGTCATTGAACATCTCCTCCAAAAATAAACCACGGAATACACGAAACACACGGAAATCCTTATTTTCGTGCTGCATGGTGTGCGCCAGCACCGGCGGCTCCTCTGAGGAACTTGTACGGGTGACACACGAGCTATACACGG
>JAKJAB010000247.1 GCA_022707725.1 Chloroflexota bacterium
CGGGCCGCAAAGAGCGCCAGCGGGGAGCAAAGCAGCAGCCCGGCGGCCGCCAACGCGCCGATCTCGCCCAGATGCTTCCGCCACAGCCAGGGCAATCCCACCAACGCCGCGCTCGCCAGCGCCGGGAGCAGGCGCGCGATCCCATCCCCGCCGCCGAAGAGCAGAAAGAGCAGCCCGTTGCCCACCAACAGCAGCAGGCTTTCGGCTGCGCCGGGCCACCCCGCGCCGCGCGCCGCATCCCACGACGCCAGGGCCGCCGTCGCCTCATCCGGCGCGAGCAAGACGCCGTTGAGCGCCGCCACCCTTAGCAGCAGCGCCAAAACAATCACCGCAATCCAAGCCCACCGCACATATCGTTCCATTCCGCCCCCGTCTACTGTCTACCGTCTACTTATCGTGCAAATCTCCGCCTCTTGCGCCTCGATGCTCTCGACAAGCTTGAACTGCACGAGCGCGCGCGTGAGGTTGTGCGTCGTATGCTTCACCTTATAGTAAACATTGCCCTCAAGATAGTCGGTGAAGAAGCGCAGTCCTTGTTCCAGCGCGAGGAGACGCACCGCCGCATACAAGTAGGCGTAATCGTCCGCCGTATAGAACTCGCGCACGAGCGGCAGGTAGCCCTGCAAAATCGCCCGGCAGAGGCCCACGTCGAAATACACCGCGTCGACGTCCTCCGTCTCCTCGCCCAACGGGTTGCAGCCGGAGCGCAGGCAATCGCCGATGTCGTAGTGCACCAGGCCGGGCTTGATCGTGTCCAGGTCGATGAGGCCCACCGCCTGCCCGGTGTTGTCGTCGATCATCACGTTGTCCACTTTGGGATCGCCGTGGGCCAGGCGCAGGCGCAGCTTGCCCTGCTGCTTCGCGTTTTCCAGCACGTGGATGACGTCCCGCCGCGCCTCCACGAAACGCAGGCCGTAGGACACCTCCGGCGACCGGGCAAAGTCGCCGCGTTCCACCACCGCGTCGTGATGTACCAGATAGCGCGGCGTGATGTGATAGCCTTCAAGCGTGTCATACAACCGTCCCGCGTCCAGATTGCTGATGAGGCTGTGAAAACGCCCCAGCGCGTAGCCAACCTCCCGCGCGTGACGTGCATCCCGGATTGTGGGATACGTCTGCGCGCCTTCGATGAAGGTGAGCGCCCGCCAGAACCCGCCGTCCGCGTCGAGCGCGTAATCGCGCCCGTCGTTGGCGGGGACGATCTGCGGCGTCTCCCAACGCCGCTCCGCCGTGTCCCCTTCCGCCGCCAGCCGCGCCGCTACGTGCTCGTTGTACACGCGGATATTGGACATGATCCACTCAGGGCGCTTGAACACCCGCCGGTTGATTCGCTGAAGGACGAACCGCCGCCCCGCCGCCGTCGTCACCAGGTACGTGTCATTGATGTTGCCCGCGCCGTATTCGCGGACATCCGCGAGGGCGTCGGCGGACAGGATGAAGTGAGCAGCAAGGGTAGAGACGTATTCTTTGTTCTTCGTATCCGTCATCATCTGTTCGGTTTTCACACTCGCGCAAGATTGTGTCGCACGCCGATTATTCTATCCCGAAAGGCAGGCTTTGCAACATCTGAACACACAGGTTATAATCGTTTCGTCGTGAAGACCTATCAACGGGCTAGAGGAGAGAATATGATCCTTATGGTTGGCTTTGCCATGTACGGCCCCGATGAGGATGATGCGACCCTGTTCGCCATCGACCGGCTGATGATTGCGGAAGGGTACAGAGGCAAAGGGTATGGGAAAGCGGCCTTGTCGGTGATTCTGGAGGAGGCCAAAAGCCGGGGGTTTTCACGGATCAAGCTGAGTACGAAGCCAGAGAATGAGAAAGCAATCAGGTTGTACGAGAGCGTTGGCTTCGAAGCGACCAGCGAGATGGACGGCGATGAAGCCGCCTATGTTTACGCGAAGGAATCCCCATGTGGCAAGCCACACCTATGAGGACAAAAATGCTCGCGCCGGATCATAATCCGGCGCTGCAGGAACGGCGGATTGTGATCCGCCTTAAACGTTGAAGTAGGGTTGTCTTCGAGGAGGGAGAACAGACACGAATGAAAAAAAGTCACCGCAATGCTCAAAGGTAATCGTCAAAACACACAAACAGGAGCAAATCTATGCTGGTTTTCAAACCCCGACGCTCTAACGGATGGCTCTGGCTAATCGCAACTGGACTGTTGACCATCGGCATCGGCGTAGTAAGCAGCCTGCCGCTCATGACTTTGCCTGCGGACAAGATCACCACAGTGATCGTGCTGTCAACAACACTCCTTATGCTGATCCTCGGCGCTCCATTTATGGTACTGGCAGCCTGGTTTCCTACGATGCGCTATGAGCTGGATGCGCACACGCTGACTCTGCGCTACGGACCAGTGCTTACGTATCACATTCCGCTCAATGAGATCCAGACAATCCGGAAACGCAACCTGAGCGTTTCACTGTGGTCAAGTCTGCGCTTTCCGGGAATAGCCTTGTTCACCGTACCCTATACGGATGTGGGCAATGTCAAGATGTGCGCTACAGCCACCGCGACCGGCATCCTGTTGATCGAAACCGCAAAAGACAAGTACGGCTTGACGCCGGCCGACGAGGAGGGTTTTATTGCAGCCCTTCAGGCGCGGATTGGGAGTTAGGCTATGCCGCCCATCTACATCATGGCTGTGATCACCCTGGCTGCCTCAACCGCAATGTGGGGAGGGTTGATTTATGCCCTCTCCGGACGCGCCAAGCGTTACCTGTGGTTGTTGCTGCCGGGACTGCCGCTATCGGCGTTCGTCAACCTGCTCATCAAAAAGCCATTGATCGTCTGGGTAGGAGAGACCGCCAACATTGTGCCCAATCTGGGCCTGGCGACTCCGTTGTGGTTCATCATCCTCCTGTGGTTGGTTCCACCAATCACCGAAGAGGCCATAAAGTTGACCCCGCTTTTGTTGCCCTGGGCGAGGCAACGGCTGTACAGCCGCGCCGGCGCACTGTGGACGGGAACCGCGTTAGGCGTTGGCTTTGGCCTGGGTGAGGCTATGTTCCTCGCTTACGGCATAGCTCAGAGCGCGCAATATACTGCGTATCCCTGGTACGCTTTCACGGGCTACTTGGGCGAACGGCTCATCGTATGCTTTTGCCACGGCATAATGACGGCGGTGGTTGTGACCGGCCTGCAGCAAGGCAAATGGCGCGCGCTGACGGGGTACCTCGCCGCGATGGGATTACACGCCCTCATCAACGTCGGCGCCGTCCTGGCCCAACTGGATGTCATCTCTCCTACAGTTGCCAGCGTGAGCCTGATGGCATCGCTCGTTATCCTGGTCATCATCTTCGAACGGTTACGCCGCCGCGCAGCTCACGAGCAAAATAGCCAAGAAGAAACCGCCGAGGTGGTCTATTTCCGCCGCAATCCAGGCGAAGATGCCAAATAGCGGCGACGAGTAGACCAGCGGGCGGACTACCTCACCGCCCCACGCTGTAAATCACCACGTCCCCGCCCTCGTACACCGCTGGGAACATATCGGCGAACTTCTCCAACCCCTGGGCGGGATAGCGCTCGCGTTCAACGGGACCGATGTAAATGTAGGTAACGTTATAGCGCGCTAAAATCACCTGCACTTCGCTAGGGTTGAGTGTGGTAAAAAGAGTTTCTAGCTCCAACTGGCGGATATCAGGTTCGTCGTAGTTGCCGCGCCATTGGCGTTGATGACCCGCCCAGCCAAGCACGGTCGGCAGCCCGGTCAGCGCGGAGACGCGCCCCTCGTAGACATAAGCGCGAAACTGGTCACCCGGCGCTTCGACGATGACCGGCGCGCCTGTGATATTGGCATTGAGCCACTGAATCGCAGCATAGTCGGTCGGCTTGGAGGTCGACAGCCACGCCGCGCCGTCCAGCGTCCACGGTGTGCCGTGTTCCCGCGCCCGCGCCGGCACGGCCAAGACGGTGTAAAGTAAGCCCACCGCGATCAACAGGCAAGAGAATCCCACCGCCAGCGTCCGCCAGGGGGTGTATTCCTCTCGCGGGGTTTCACGCGGTTCCAGCCAGCGCGCAATCTGCCACGCGCCCGCCAGGCTCCACAAAATCCAAGCCTGAAAATAGAACTTGAAAATCGTGTTCATCCGCGTCATAAACCCGTCTTTTAGATAGACATACTCCGGCGCCAGTGTGAGCAGCAGGCCGATGAGGACGAGGAGAAGGGGAAAGGAGTAGGGAGTAGGGAGTAAGGAGTGGAGAGTATGCAACGATTTTGGATTTTGGATTTTGGATTTTGGATCCGGGGTTGCGGATTCAGGGCCAGGGGCTACAGACTCAGAACTGACCACTGACGGCTGATCGCTGACCGCTGACCGCTTCAACAACGTCAAAACCACCGCTGCCACGCCGACCGCGAGCGCCAAACCCACCCAGGAACGCAGCCAGCGCGCGGTGATACCGTCGATAACCATCTGTGGGGAGACGGATAGCCCCTCTACCGGTTCGCCGCGCCAGACGCTCAGCAGGTAAGGATATGCCGCGCCCGCGCCCACCACCAACCCCAGCAGCGCAATGGCGAGTACCAGCCCCACCCCGCCGATCAGCACCCACTGCCACGGCACATTCGCATCACGCGCCGCGTTGGCGATTATGCCGAGCAGCGGGATCAGCAATGGCGCGAACATCACTACGAACTGCGGCCAATGGGTAGCATTGAAGAGGTTAGGCAGCACGCCCCCGGCCTGCGAGCGCAACGCGTACCAATATGGAAAATACATAAGCACGCTCAACACGCCCAGGACGAGCGCCTCCGGCAGCGTCTTCCACAGCGCTTCGAAAAACCGTCCCCACATCCCGGCAAATGTGGGCGTCCCGTCCGCCAGGCGCGCGTAACGCGCCAACACCATCCCGCCCACGATCAACGCCCAGTAGATTGGCAAATCCCACGTGTTGATGAAGGCAAGCCCGCCCAACACCAGCGCGTAACCCGCCATCGGCGCAAGACGCATGCCCCATCTGAAGTGGGTAAGCCCCCCATCGCCGAACTCGCCTTCACTCAGCGTCCGGTAGAGGTTGAGCGCAAGTGCGACCGCCACCAATGCAAAAGGCAGCACCAGGACGTGCGGGTGCATATCGCCCAGCGTGAAACTGAACGCGGGGAACTCGTCGATGATCTCGATGCGGTCACCCCAGGGCGCGTAGTCGGTGAGCACCCGCGATCCCTGCCACCACCAGAAGAAGCGTGTGGGGATCCACGAGGAAGACGGCTGCGGTGCCGTGTTGATATTGCGGATATCCAGCCACGTCCAGAATTTGGCGGATAGTAACCCCCGAACGTGCAATACTTCAAGCAGGCCGGCGGCGTTGCCGGTCAGCAAGAGCAGCAAGGGCGCAAACAAAGAACGCAGTACGCCGCACCGTTCCAGCAGATCGTACACGATGCCATAAGCACCCACCGCCGCCAACGCGAACCACCCCGCGCATCCCAGGTTGAAGGCCACCGTCGCCGGGAGCGCCGACAGCCGTGTGAGCATCCCCAGCAGGAAATAGCCCAGGTAGTAATACGAAATCGCGTAGCCGGAGAGCCAGGGATCGTGCGGCGGGACCTGC
>JAKJAB010000248.1:0-1501 GCA_022707725.1 Chloroflexota bacterium
GACTTCGTCGCCGCCGACGCCTGGGCCGCCACGCTGTTCGGTCTCAAAGGCGCAGATGTGCCATTCATCAAGGCCACGGCCGACATGGGGTTGGGGACGTTGGAATTGGACAGTATCAAGATTGAGGAAATCGATGCTTGAAGTCGAACTGCATCCTGCCCAAGTCGAAGACAAAAGCATCCTGCGCAACCTGATGGAGCTTTACGCTTACGATTTCACCGACTACGACGGCGCCGATGTCGACGAACACGGGCTGTACGGCTACCACCGCCTCGACCATTACCGGACAGAGGAAGGCCGCTCGCCGTTCCTCATTCGCGTTTCCGGCAAGTGGGCGGGACTGGCGCTGGTGCAGGAGGTGACGCTGCCGGATGGCCGTCCGGCGCACAGCATTGCCGAGTTCTTTATTATGCGCAAGTACCGCCAGCGAGGCGTCGGACGAATCGTCGCTCAACGCCTTTTCGACATGTTCCCTGGAGCGTGGGAAATCGGCCAGTTGGCGTCGAATGTGCCGGCGCAAGCCTTCTGGCGCGCGGTGATCGCCGATTACGCTGGTGGGCGTTTCGAGGAAGTGCAGCGTCCCGACTGGGACGGCCCAATGCAAGTCTTCGACACGGTAGACAAACGGTCTGAGGGGGCCAGCGATGCTTCCGCGTGATTGTGTGCTTCTGCCTCTGACCGATGGTGCATTGATGGTCTCCCGCGACCACGCGACGTTTTGTCGCATCCCACCGGGTGAGGTAGACACCGCGCGCGCTGTCATCGCGGGCGACACTGCCGTGGAGGCGCTCTCACCATCGCTACGCGCTAACCTGGAACGCCACGGCTTCTTCGGCTCACCACGCCCGTCCCGACGCGACACGCCAAGCGTACAATTGCAACTCACCAACGCCTGCAACCTCGCCTGTGCCTACTGTTGCACTAACTCTGGCAGACCACGGGCGGATGAGGTGCGCTACGAGCAACTATTCGACGTGGTGCGCCAGATTCCGGAAATCCTCGGCCCGCAGACGGCAGTGGCCCTGCTCGGCGGCGAGCCATTGTTGGTTCCCTGGGCGCTCGATTTGGCCGAGGAGATCGTGCGCCTGGGCTTACCACTGACGATTTTCACCAATGGTATCCTGCTGGCAGATGACGCGCTCGCAGCGCGAACAGCGCGCCTGATTCAGGATGGCGTGTTGGTACGCGTCAGCCTCGGCGGGCCGGACCCGGCGACGTGCGACGGAATCTCCGGCGCGCGCCGGTTTGAGGCGGCGCTGCGCGGTATCCACAAGCTGGCTGCGTACGGGGGTCAAGCCACAGTGGATCTGATGTTCATGCCGCAGCACGTCGATACGATTGCGAGTGAGCTAACGCGGTTGCGGCAGCAATTACCGCCAAACACACCGCTCACGTTCGGCGTCCTGTATATGAGCGGGCGCGAAACCGGCGCGCATCTGTTCCCCGGACGGGCAGCCCTGGACGACGCGCTGGATCGGGTAGCGTTCGAGGCCGGCGAAGC
>JAKJAB010000248.1:1536-5552 GCA_022707725.1 Chloroflexota bacterium
GGTGACCCATCGCCGCGAAGGCTGCGGCTGCGCGCTGGGCCAACACGTGCACGTGCGCAGCGACGGCGCGCTCTTCAACTGCTTCAAAATGGAAGAGCAGGTGGGACATCTCGACGCGGGTGGCTTCACGGCAGCAGCGCAGGCCATTCGCGAACACCCGCACCGCGTCGGCGATTTGCCAACCTGCACCGCGTGTCCACTCGCCACGCTCTGCGGCGGTGGATGCCGCTCTGAAAATCTGCTGTATACTGGAGATGCTGACACCCCACCCTGCGGACCCTGGCGCGTGCGCGTCCTCAGCGAGCTATTGGCCGAAGACCGCATCACCGCTGTGGAGTGGTCGGGCGCTTTTCTGCTGCACGAAGCGCGCCGCCGTGGCATCGAGACGCCCGACCTGCGTCCGCAGCATCCTTCACGGCATCTGGTGGATGTGTAGGGGAAGGTAGACGGTAGACAGTAAACGGTAGGCGGGTGGAAAATTTCAATGAGGTGAAGTATGCCAAAGCCATTAGCCATTTGTATCGAAGACTTGAATGCGCCATCGAAGGCGTCGAAATATTTGCAATGCGTGGCGTTACCGGGCCGCCAGCCGGGATTGCGGTTGGATGAGGCCGGGCACGCGCTCTGGTTGAGCGAAAAAGCCGTCGCCTGTGAGCTATGGGTTTCGGCCGACAACCGGCTGATCCTGTACCGTCCGGAGAGCGCACCGCCAGTCCAGGTGCGACGCGCCGGGCGCAGCCTGGACGTTCCCTTCAACAAGCCTGTCATCCTCCTGGATAAGGACGAAGTGGATGTAGGTGCCCGCCATCTGCGCATCCACATTCACGGCGAAGCGGCTGCCGTTGCCGCCCCCACTCCGCTGGTAGTAAAACCCAGCTCCTTCGACCGCCTGGCGCAAACAGCGACGGCAGCAGCCCTCATCGGGACGTTGGCGACCGGTTGCATCGAAGTGCGCGAGACGCCGCCAGTGCCTTTACCGCCAGATACTCCCACACCCACCGTCGAGGTCCGCGACTTTCCACCTGAGCCGGTCATCCCCAGTGACACCCCCACGCCTACCATCGAAGTCCGCGACTTTCCACCGACGGCAGACCCCACACTGCCCTCATTGACGTCAACTGAAACACCACCGGTGACGCCCACCATCGAAGTCCGTGACTTCCCGCCGACGGCGACAGCACCACCAATCACGCCGGTAGTAGAAGGCTCGGTCGCTTGGGCGCTACAAGGTCCGTGGACGGTGACGCAGACTTATACGGTGGATGGGCAAACGGTGCAATTCAACGGCACGCTCACACTCGCAAGCAGTAGCTACACCTTCACACCATTGACCGAAGGAGTACGCCCAGAAGTAGACGGCACACTCAATTTCCTGTTTGACAATCCCTGGGGCACGACGACTGTGAATTATGCAGACGGCGTCGCTCCAGAGTCGCCGCTGACCGAATTCGTGCCAGGGGATGTAGTAGCAGCCTGCACATTCTACGCCGGGTCCACCATAGGCGGCGAATTTCAGATCGTCGTGGGCGAATCCGGTGAGTTGTACTTCGCTCCTCTCTCCGGTGCGAGTGAGGATTGGCAAATCACCCAAATAGGACCGGACTAAAGACGACCAAACTACAAGACTTTGTCAAGAGGAAAGCACAAGCGATGACAACCTATCCACAAAGACGTAAAAAAGCCCTTTCACGGCGAGATTTAATGCACTGCGCATTGAAATCTGGCAACTGGCGACGCCCGCCGACGCTTACGGCCTCTTCACGCGCAACCGCTCCGGCGAACCGGCTGACGTCGGCAACGAGGGCGACACGGATCCCGGACGGCGGCTGGCCTTCTGGCAGGATCGCTACTACGCCCAAGTACGGGGACGGCAAAGCCTTGAGGATGCCACGCTGCGCGCCTTCGCGGAAGCCGTCGCTGCGGCGTTGCCCTCCGGTGGCGAGACACCCGCGCTGATGAACAAACTGCCCCCCGGTGGCCTGCTCGCACGCCGCGCCATCTTCTTCCGCCAGGAAATCTCCATCCAGGACGAAATCTGGCTCGGCGGCGGAAACATCCTGGGCCTGACTACTCAAACAGAAGGCGTCCTGGCGCATTACACGCTGGATGGCGTCGATGCCTTGCTACTTATGGTACAATATCCAGATGCAGATGCCGCTTCGACGGGTCTCACTGCTCTGAACGGTGCAAAGATTAGTGACTTGCTCATCGCCGGCACCAGCAACACGCTACTCGCCGCCATCTTCAGCACCGATCCAGCCGCCGCGGCCCTGCTCGCCGACGCGCTCAAGTGATTGCATCCTTAAAAACGAGGTGAATGCCATGAAAATTATGATGATCGCTTCCGAATGTGTGCCGTATGCCAAGACCGGCGGGCTGGCCGATGTAGTGGGGGCGCTGCCCATCGCCCTGCGCGCGCTCGGTCACGAAGTGGTTGTGGTGATGCCCAAATACGGCAGTATCAATACCGCCAAATATCAGATTGCACCTTTCCTCAACCAGATGTGCGTGTGGATGGGCAACGCGGAAGAATGGTGCGCCGTCCGCACGACAACAATGGACGGCATCCCCGTGTACTTCATCGAAGCGGACAAATACTTCGCCCGCCCCGGCCTTTACCACGACGATGCCTTCAACGACTACGGCGACAATCCGCGCCGCTTCGCCTTTCTCACGCGCGCCGCGCTGCAACTGGCCCGCGACACCGGTTTCGACGCGGACATCGTCCACGCCCACGACTGGCAGACGGCGCTGGCGGCAGCCTACCTCAAGGTGTGGCACTGGAACGATCCCACCATCGGCAAAGCCGCGAGTGTCCTCACCATCCATAATGTCGGCTACCAGGGCAAGTACGGCGCCGAGCACTACGACTACATCGGCCTGCAATGGGGCAACTTCACACCGGACAAGCTCGAAGACCACGGAAGCGTCAACTTCCTCAAGGGCGGCATCCAGTACGCGGACCTCGTCACCACCGTCAGCCCGACCTACGCGGATGAGACGCGCACGCCGGAATACGCCCACGGCATGGCCCCCTACCTCAACGACAGAGGCGACAACTACATCGGCATCCTCAACGGCGTTGACTACACGCAATGGAATCCCGCTACGGACAAGCTCATCCCCGCGCGCTACTCCGCCGCCGACCTAAGCGGCAAAGCCGTGTGTAAATTGGAGTTACAGAAACGCTTCCTACTGGATACCGATCCAGACATTCCCATCGTCGGCGTGGTCAGCCGCTTTGCGGATCAGAAAGGGTTGGATCTGCTGGCGTCCTCCATCGAAGCCATCGTCAACACGATGAAAGTGCAGTTCATCATCCTGGGATCGGGCGACAAAGGGCTAGAGGGCTTCTACGGCGGATTGCCCGCGCGCTACGGGGGGCGCATCGGCAGCTACATCGGCTACGACAACGCGCTGGCGCACTGGATCGAAGCGGGGAGCGACTTCTTCATCATGCCGTCGCGCTACGAGCCGTGCGGCCTCAACCAGATCTACTCGCTCAAGTACGGCACACTGCCCATCGTGCGCAACACCGGCGGCCTGGCGGACACCGTCGAGCAGTATGACGAAGCCACCGGCACAGGCACCGGCTTCAAATTCTGGGAACCGAGCGCCCACGCCGTCTACTACGCCGTCGGCTGGGTCGTAAGCACCTACTACGACCGCAGGCCGCACATAGTGAAAATGATCCAGAAAGCCATGGCGCAGGACTTCTCATGGAAGGAAAGCGCGAGGGCGTACCTCGCGGCGTATGAGCGGGCAATAGCGAATCGGGGTTAAGCCTCCGCCGCCGGCAAATCCTCCAGACTCAGCGACAACACCTGCGAGATGCCATCGTCGCCCATCGAGACGCCGTAAATCGTATCCGACACTTCCACCGTCCCGCGATTGTGCGTGATGATGATGAACTGCGTCTGCCGCGAAAGCTCGCGCAGCATGGCGCGGAACCGGCCCACGTTGGCCTCATCGAGCATCGCGTCCACCTCATCGAGGATGCAGAACGGCGTCGGGCT
>JAKJAB010000249.1 GCA_022707725.1 Chloroflexota bacterium
GCGCGAGTGGTTGGTCCAATGTGCAAGCGGTAGACGTGTTGTGGGAGAAAGAACCGAACGACGAAGCTATCACCCAGGCGAACGGGCCGCTCATCTCTGGACTTACCTACTATGGTCGTTTCTCCAGCGGGGTAGACAAGCAGGATTATTACTACCTCGATCTGCAGAGTGCTCAGATGGTAGAACTCTGGCTCAGCGACATCGCAGCGGGCCAGGATTATGACCTTATCCTGCGCAACGCCGCTCTGCAGATGGTGGGATACTCCGGCGAATTGGGCAATGCCATCGAGCATATCCGCACCATCACATTGCCGGCCGGCTTGTATTACATTCAGGTCTACAATCGCAGCGGCAGTGGCAGCACGCAGGCGTATTCTCTACGGGTGGCTTATCCTGCTATGGGATTGACGAGCGCAGTGGGCCGGCCATAGCGCGGAAACGCGTCTCAATCGCTAGGGTGTCACTTGCGGCGGGCCTTGGCGGATGCGCGCAACCACGGCTTCTTCCGGCTCGCCCCACAAGCCTTCGACCCACCATGTTGCGCCGGCTTTCTGCCACGGCGCCAGTTGATCCTGCTGCCGGGCGCGATCCACACCGTCGGTTTTCCCTTGCATCACGATGTCGAAGGGGGTGGTCAGCGTGCGGTTGGCCTGCACGAAGCCGGCCATCGCGCGCATGTCTTCGGGTGTGACGTCGGCGGGCTGTCCGTCCGGGCCGCGTTTTTCGGGCAGCAGGCCATCGCATTTGAGGACGCGCTGCATCGATTTCTTGTGCGGCCAGATCGAGGGTATCCACAGCGGGATACGCGGTTGTTGGACCGGTTTGGACGGGTAGTGCATCACGTCCATCACGGTCAGCTTGAGATGATAGTGCTTGCCGTCATAGTCGAACTGTTTGCGTTGATAGAGCAAGGTCAGGATGTCGATCGTCTCATCGAGCATTTCAGCGCGCGCTTTGCCGTCCGTCACTTCATCGGGGAAAGCGTGCCAGCCCATCCACACGGCGCCGGTGCCCAATCCCAAAATCAAGCGGCCATCCGAGAGACGATCCACCGCGAGGGTTTCACTCGCGATCTTCCACGGGCGGCGCAGCGGGACCGGGATGACCATCGTGCCTAGACGGATCCGGCGCGTGGTCATCGCGGCGGCCGCCAACGCGATCATCGGGTCTTCGCACCAGATTGCGTCACCCAGAAAGAAACCGTCCCAACCGGATTCCTCCGCCAGTTGCGCTAACTCTGCTACCTTGCGGGCTTCGTTGTAGGGTGAGGCCAACCCAAATTTCATCGCCATCGTTCACTCCTTTCTGTTCTTTGGTATACTTGCGGGATGTAGAGTCGGGTACGCGCGATCGTAGGGGGTGAAGTGTTCTCTCATCCGAATAAATCAGGGGCAAACGTCTTCAACCATCCCATTATAGCACGGCTGGTGACGATGCCACTTCAAGTGGTGTTGACAGCGGCTCGGAATGGATGAAAATGACGAACAGACTACCGGACTAAAGACTGCCAGACTATTTTCAGTGGGGCGTTAGTGTACCAAACACAGATGTATGAAGCATGTTAATGGAGACGGTCACGATGAGTGGGGATGGCAACATGTTGATCAATGTGTACCTTGGATGATCTACCAATGGAGATACTCATCCTATGAGAAAAATCATCATAATGTTCGTATTTTGTCTGTGTTTGACTCTGGGTGCGTGTGGTAGGTTCGAAGATGCCCCGCCACCCCCGGCGACCGCCACCTTCATGTCCACGGAAATCTCAACGCAGGCGGCACAGTATGCCTTTTCGACCTGTGAAGACTACGAGCGGATTCGCATAGGCGATTACGTCCTCAACAACAATGTGTGGAACAAGGACGACCGGTCGGATTACACGCAATGCGTCTTCGCGCAAAACGATACGCCGCCCTCGACGCTGGGCTGGCGCTGGGATTGGCCGGGCGACGCCCGCGAGATTCAGGCGTATCCCGAAGTGATGTACGGGGATTCGCCCTGGGACGCAGAACCACCGACGGGTGGGCTGCCGCTGCCGGTCAGTGCGCGCGACGTGCTGGTGACGTACACCGCATCCATCAGTGCCACGGGCCAATGGAACGCGGCCTTCGAACTCTGGCTCACCAGCGATCCTGCGCCTGCCGAGCACAACATCACCGACGAGATCATGATCTGGGTGGCCCGTAATGACCTGATGCCCGGCCCGTTGGTGTACGACATTGTGGCATTTGACGGCATCACTTACACCGTTCACATCGCGCCCGGTCACGGCGACGCCAGCGGCGGCAGCGCTGCGACCTGGACCTACATTGCCTTTGTGACGCGCAAACCGCAGCTTTCCGGGACTCTGAACATGAGCCATTTTCTGGATTACCTGGTGGAGAAGCAAGCGATTGAACCGGACCGCTACATTGCCAGCCTTGAGCTGGGCACCGAAATCAGATCAGGCAAAGGCGAGTTCATTTTATCCACTTACGAAGTCACGACACCCGCCGCGGAAAACGCCATCGCCGCAACGCCAGCAGGGCAGGCTGCAGACGCCAACCGGGTCACGAACATCCCCGGCCTCCCACCCACCTATTACGAAGCCACGTATGGCAAACTTACGTATGGCCTCTACGTTCCCGAAAACTATGATCCCTCTCAATCCTATCCCTTGATCATGCACTTGCACGGCTATAGCTACCTGAACTCCGATAATCTCTGGTGGTATGCTCCCGACTTCCAGGCGCAAATACCGTGTTTTGTATTTACCCCTAAGACCCCACCGTCGTGGGGTGACTGGAGCGGCTGGTGGGACACGCTTTCCGAACCGATGCAGGTGACCATGGAAGTCCTGGATCAATTGATCGCGGAGTACGCCATTGACGAGTGCCGGTTGTACGTCTACGGTATTTCGATGGGCGGCGAGGGCACCTTCGATCTGCTGGACAAATATCCCGGTAAATTCGCCGCTGCGATGTCCGTCTGCGGCGGGGGGCGGGCAGAGTGGGCCGCAAACATTGCCCAAACGCCGTTATGGATGTTTCATGGGGGCAAGGACACCGTGAATCCACCCGCGCTCACCGAGGATGTCTACAATGCCCTGGTTGCCCTGGGCGCAACCCAGATGCGTTATACGAATTATCCCGATTGGGGTCATGAGATATGGAACTTGGCGGCTAGCGAACCGGCGTGGACCGAATGGATGTTTGCCCACTCGAAATGTGATACCGCGTGTCCCCCACCTACCGGCAAACTCGCGCTGGAACTTTCCAGACCGGATGCTAACACGTTGCGGTTAGGGTGGAACGACATCCGCAATCCTGCTGAAAAGGCCGATCAGATCTGGTATTACCAGATTTTCAGCGGAGAAGACCTGATCGGCACGACGGAATTTGACCAGACCACGTTTGATATTCCCGCGGATAAAGCCACCGGGACGTTTGCCGTGCGCGCGATCAATTATTGCTTTAGTGCATCGGAACGCTCCAACACAGTGTCTGATAGTGATTAGCGGTGGTGGGTGATCCATAAAGTCCATAAAAGAACAAGTCCTCGACTGTGACCTTCCCGAAAGATTTAACAGAACGTTAACCTCATGTGGGCAGGCTGCTACACCCACCGCTGCGCCTAAAGCTACCGAAGCCCCGAAAGCGGCAGACCCGACCCCGGCGCCGTCCGCCGAACCCGCCAAGGCCGGTCTTTTGCCCGAAGTCAATCCGCTGGAAGTGAGCGGGAACGTAGTCACCGCCGGCAGTTCGACGGTGTACCCGCTGGCCGAGCGCATGGCCGAGCGCTTCTACGATGAAAGCTTCCAGGGCCAGATCACCATCGACAGCATCGGCAGTGGCGCGGGATTCGAGCGCTTCTGCACGACCGGTGAGACCGACGTCGCCAACGCCAGCCACGCCATCAAGGACTCCGAGAAGGAAGCCTGCGCCGCCATTGGCCGCGCGCCGGTGGAGTTCCGCGTCGGCACCGACGCCCTGGCGGTTGTCGTTAGCCAGCAGAATGACTTCGTCAGCGACGTGACCGTCGAAGAGCTGGCGATGATCTTCGGCAACACCGCACCAAGTGGTCGGATGTGCGCCCGGAGTGGCCGGCCGAGAACATCCTGCGCTTCATCCCCGGCACCGACAGCGGCACGTTTGACTACTTCGTGGAACATATCTTCGCCAAGGACAAAGAGCCGCACCTCACCGCCGCCAACACGCAGTTGAGCGAGGATGACAACGGGCTGGTGCAGGGTGTCCTGGGCAGTCCCTACGCCGTCGGCTACTTCGGTTACGCCTACTACGCCGAGAACGCTGGAACGCTCAAGGCGCTCTCCATCAACGGCGTCGCGCCCACCGCCGAGAGCGTCGAGGACAACTCCTACGTGCTGGCCCGCCCGCTGTTCATCTATTCGGACGCCGAGATTATGCAGGAAAAGCCGCAAGTCGCCGCCTACATCAACTTCTTCCTGGCCTACGTCAACGAAGAAAATGAGCAATAAACGGGTTCTGTTTCTCTGCAGTGAGAATTCTGGTACGCATTGTATTTCCCAACGCGTATAAAAATGCCCGCACTGCGTGCCCATCTCCAGTCTTGAGAGGGCACGCAGTGTCTTTAGCCTAAAACCTAAGACTACTCACCACTTGAAGTATACGTGCGCGCCACAAACGGCAGGTAGATGGATTGTAGCGCCGTCACCCATACCACGAATGGACCGCTGTGCGCCACGTTCCCGGCGACGTCGTATGCGCTGACTTGCAAGGTGTAGAGGCCCGGCGACGCAGGCCGCAGTGTGTAGCGCCACGTGTCGCCTGACAGTTTGGCCGGTTCGCGGTAGACCACGCCGCCGCTCTCCACCAACACAGACACGCTCGCCACGCCGCCGCCGTCGGTGACCGTCCCGGTAAGCACGGTCAAGCTCGTGGTGTAGAGCGCCGTGTCCACGAGGCTGGCGACGTTGATGACCGGCGCGACGTTGTCCAGGATGTACCTGGCGGTCAGGGCTGCCGCGCGGTTGCCTGCCAGGTCCACCCCGTAGAACGAAACCGCGCGCTCAAGCCCGTCCGCCTGGTCGGGGCCGGACAGCGTGTACGTCCAGTCCCCGGTGAGCGGAATGCCGCCGCTGGCCTGGGCGGTGAGCGCCAACCGGCTGCGCCGGTAGTCGCCGCCATCCGCGGCCGGGTTCGTGTTGCACACCCGCAACGTCCACTCGCCCTGCGTGGATTGCCCCACCAGAGCGCGCAGCGGTTGCGCCGGGCGCGCCCAACGCCCGAAGTTGCCGTTGAGCGTGTCGTCGCCAGCGTTGTAGTAGGCGCTGGGCGCAGCGTCGTCCAGGAGCACGTTGTAGTGCCGCGCATCCGTGCCCGACACGCCGTCGTCGGTCAGCAACAGGACCCGCACGCCAGCCGGCGATTCAATCTCGACGTTGAGGGCGTCACGGTGGGCGTGCGCCGCAATCAGCCCCACCTGCACCGAGCCGAGCGCGAAACTCTCGGTCACGGTGAACGTGCGGACCAGACAGCCAGCGGTGAGGCTGATGGGAGAGGCGG
>JAKJAB010000024.1 GCA_022707725.1 Chloroflexota bacterium
CCAGGCCACCCACACCGCCGCCCGGCCGAAGAAAACCGGCGCGAGCACGGCGACCACGGCCATACGCGCCGTGCAGGGGATCAGCGGGGCCAGCAGAATGGTGAGCCAGCGCGCGCGCTTCGTCTCGATGATGCGTGATCCCAGAATCGCCGGGACGTTGCAGCCGAAGCCGAGCAGCAACGGCAGAAAGCTCTTGCCATGCAGCCCCATCGTGTGCATAAAGCGGTCTGTGATGTAGGCCGCGCGGGCCATGTAACCGGTGTCTTCGAGGAAGCCCAGCACGGCGAAGAAGATCACCAGGATCGGCAGGAACGTCACCACCATTCCCGCGCCGCCAATAAGGCCATCGGTGAGCAAATCGACCGTCCAGTGCGGGAGCGCGCCTTGCAGCGCGTCGTGGAGCGCCTCCGCGCCCTGCCGGATCAGTGCATCCAGCCCGCTCTGTAACGGCGAGCCGATAGCGTACGTCAGCCAGAAGACGAGCGCCAGCACGCCCAACAAGGCCAGCGTCCCCCACAGTGGATGCGTCAGCACCCGGTCCAAGCGCGCCGTCAGCCCCATCTGGCCGACCTTCGGGCGGACGACTGCCGCGCGGATCATGCGCGCAATCCAGGCATAGCGCGCCCCGGCAATGTCGAGGATCGCGTCTTCGTGTTGAAGCAGGGTGTCGTGGACGCGCATCCACACGTCAGCGGGCAATGCAGACTGCATCAGCGCCACCACCTCGTCGTCGCCTTCCAGCAGTTTCAACGCGACCCAATCCGCCGGATAGGGTTTGGGGACATCGGTAGCGACCCACGTGATCAGTTCCTCCAACACCGTCTGGTGCGCGGGCAGAATCACGGGACGGTGCGGATTGTAGGGATACGCGCCTTCCCACACCGCGACCACGGCCTCCAACAGCGCCTCGAAGCCCTGACTCTTCGTTGCCGCCATCGGCACAACGGGGATGCCGAGCGCGGCTTCCAGCACGCGCGGCTCCACCTGGATGCCCTCCTGCGCGGCGACGTCCATCATATTCAACACCAACACTACCGGCGCGGGCAGGAGCAGCAATTCGGCCAGCAGATACAGGCTGCGTTCCGGGATCGCCGCATCGACGACCGCTACCACCACGTCGGGGCGCTCGTGGAGAATGTAATCGCGGGCCACGCGCTCCTCCACCGAATTCGCCGTCAGGCTGTACGTCCCCGGCAAATCGACGAAATCGAACTGCTTATCACCGCGCAGACAACCGCCGGTTTTCTGCTCCACTGTCTTGCCGGGCCAGTTGCCAACGTGCTGGTTCATTCCGGTCAGCCCGTTGAAGATGGTGGATTTCCCCACATTCGGCTGCCCCGCCAGCGCCACCTTGAGGGTGACACATTCGCCAACATGCGGCGCTGCTGTTTCGGTCTCAACCCTGGCTAACCGCTGCATCGTCGTCCTCCAGATAGACCAAAACGTGGCTGGCTTCGCCGCGTCCAAGCGCCACCTGGGTCTCCCGCACTGCGACGATCAACGGGCCGATGCCGTGATTGCGCGTGACCATCACCGGCGCACCCGGCGTGAACCCGAGCGCCGCCAACCGTGAAACAAAGCGATGTCCACCGCGTAATTGGTGGATCAAGCCGGTTTGCCCCGGCTGTAATGCTGTTAGTGGAACCATAAACAATACCCCCAGCGAAAAGATAAATGCCACGACTAAACTAAAGAACCTCAATCCAAATCACATTCGCGCTTTCCAACGGGATGCTCACTAGCCGCTCCTCCACCTGGACGACAATCTCGGCCGCCTGCTGTTCGATCACGGTGATCTGACACCCTGGCAGCAGCCCCCACGCTTGTACATCGCGCAAAACGTCCCCAGATTCCGGCGCGATGCGCGTCACCCGGCCACGCGCGCCCACCGGCACCTGGCGCAAACAGGTGTCGATATACGTACGTTTGCTCGGCGGGATCGGCACGCCATGAGGACAGCTCACCGGGTCGCCCAACAGTGTGGACAAACGCTCCGTCACCGACTCAGGCGCCGCATGTTCCAGCGCGCCTGCGATCTCGTGAGCCTCAGCCCAGGGCACGTCGAGCATGTCCGTGAGAAAACGTTCCCACAGGCGATGCCGGCGCAACAGAGCCAGCGCCACCGCCTCGCCTTGCGCGCTCAACGTGACGCCGCGATAGGGATAATAGTGAATCCAGCCCTGTTGCGACAGCTTGAGGATCATCTCGTGGATGGAAACTGGCGAAAAACCAAAGTATTCCCCTAACGCTGTCAAGGACAGGGGTAACTCAGGACCGCCCCGCAGTCTGTAAATGGCTGCCAGGTAATCCTCCACTCGTTCCCGAATTCCGCCGCTGCTTTCCATAGTTGTCCTCTGTAAAAATTATAAGGTACACCTTATAAAAATTATAACACCGGTGCCAACCACGTCAAGCACAACGGCCATTTGCTCGAACAGGGATATCGAGGGATGTATACTGTTTTGGATTTCTTGCTCTTTCAGCTATCGGTGTTATCATAAAATTCAAGATTATGGAAAGCGAAGACATACTCGAAACTTTGCCGAAGCGTCCGGCGCGCCACTGCCCGGTGTGTGGCGCGCGCGTCGCCGAGGAGGCCAAAGTCTGCCTGATGTGCGGCGCGACCCTGGAGGAAGAAACCAAAGTCGAAGCGCCGCCACCAAGCGCTGCCCCACCACGGATGAAAGTGGTACAAATCATCGTCATGGCCGTCGTGGCCGTGATTATCCTGGGAGGGTCGGTGATGTTGGGACTGCGACTGACGCAAGGTGATCTCTTTGCACCGGCCGAACTGCCCACCTTTACCCCAACCCAGACAAGTGTGCCCACCTTCACTCCTGTGCCCACGCGGACGGCGACGCCCACCCTGACCCCCACACCGCTCCCGACGCCTACCCCGCTGCCGCCACAAACCTACACCGTACAGCCAGGGGATACCTTGATCGACATAGCAGCAGAGTTCGACATCACCGTTGAAGAACTGAAAGCTTTCAACAACCTGGAGTCCGACGACATTGGGGCGGGGGACAGCTTGCGTATCCCACCTCCCACACCCACGCCCGGCCCCACGCCCACCCTCGATCCCGGTGAGCCAACCGCTACATACGCACCCTATCTCCTGCACACTGTACGTACTGGCGAAACCCTCTCGACCATCGCCCAACATTATGGCGTGCGTGTCGCCGACATCCTGCTGGCGAGTAATCTTCCCGAAAACACGGAAACGATCCGCCCTGAGCAAGTGCTCGTTATCCCGCAGTCTACACTGACGCCGCAACCCGATACCGCGGCCATCGTCAGCAGCGCGCCCACCCCCGTGCTGAATTACGCCGCCCCGGAGATGCTCTTCCCGCCGGATGCAGCGACGTTCAGCGGGCCGGAGGCCAACATCACCCTGCAGTGGGCCTCTATCGGTATCCTCTCTGGCAAGGAGTTCTACAAGCTTGAGTTCATTGTCCCGGCGGCGGAAGGGAAGACCACAATCAATGTTTACCAGCGTTCGACTGCCTGGCGGGTGCCGATAGACCTCTTTCCACCGGCAGACAGCGAGGATCGCACCTGCGCGTGGCGCGTCAGCGTCGTGCGCCAGGTTACCAGCGGCAACGACCCCACGTACAAAGTCATCAGCCTGACAGGGAGACGGCGCACATTTGTTTGGGACGTTGCCGCGCCGTGACCCACCATCGAACTAAAATAAAGGGAGAAAACTATGCAGAGGACGAACAAAGTGGTTGCCGATTTTTTCGCACAAGGGTATCGTATGTCGGGAACTTATGTCGTCACTAAGCGCCCCCTGGCCGACGAGATCTACGACCCGACAACCAATTACCTGCAATTGGAGGAGGCCTACCTCTCACCGATTATGGACCCTGCCAAAATCAGCGCCTACTACGCCCTCACTCTCTTCGATAAATCCAACCTGGATTTCGTGCTGACGCTCGACAAGAAAGACGGCTTACGCCGCGATCAAACCTACGGCATGGGCACATTCCAGCTATCGATCTGTCTCACTGTCCCGTTTTTTGAGATCACCGGACAGTTGTATTTGGTCAACAGGAATTTCAATCCGCGGATTTATCTTAGCTCGGATGCCGGTATTTTCATTACCCTGCTCGATGTCACTGCGCACTCCACCTTCAATCCTGACATCAGCTACCAGGGCGGCGCCGCATTGATCAACCGCGCACACATCAGTTTCTTCGGCGAAACCACCAGTTAATCACGAGGAGGCGCATCATGTCCCGAGTCCTGATCATTGATGACAACTACGATATGCTCAGTATGCTCAAAATGATCCTGGAAAGGCAGGGGAAGCACGAAGTCATCGCCTGTACCAATGGACAAGAAGGTCTCGAAGCAGCATTCAAGGAAACCCCTGAGGTCGCCCTGGTCGATGTGATGATGCCGGGGATGAGCGGCTACGATGTGGTCAAACGCCTCCGCGCCGACCCACGCACCGAACGCATGGGGGTCATCATCCTGACCGCGCGCGGTCAGAACGTCGATCGCGACGCGGCTTTGGCAGCTGGGGCAGACGAGCATATGACCAAACCCGCCAACGTCGAAGATTTGCTCAAACGCATCGATGAGCTTCTGAACCGGGATAAAGCCAAGGCGCAAGCGACCAATGTCATGATCGTGCCGGTTATGAGTGTGAAAGGCGGCGTAGGCGTGACGACCCTCGCCATCAATCTGGCGAACGTCCTGCAGCAAGTCGCTCCAACTGTGTTACTCGACCTGGCGCCGGCTATCGGACAATGCGCGTTCTTTTTGGGGATGCGTCCGGAAAAACACTGGGGGCATTTTCTGGAAAACCGCAACACGCCAATCCCCTCTTTGGTGCAGAAACATCCTGCCGGCCTGCAGACACTCTTTGCGCCGCTGCTACCCGGGCAAACTAGTTGGCTGAACGCAGACGCGGCGGCGGCCATCCTCGCGCAGCTCACGGGGATGGCGCGCTTCGTCGTTGTTGATATGCCGCCGCTGCTCGATCCGACAGTACAAACTATCCTGGCCCAGGCACAGCGTATCCTCCTCGTCAGCGGCGACGATGCGCTGGCTATTCAAGTGACGCGGGCCACCTTACAAGCCCTCCAGGAATGGAAAGAACGCCTGCTGGTCATCCGCAACGCTGTCGCGCCAGGGCCACGTCCACCGGCAGAGGCCATCCAGAAGGTGCTACGTGTTCCGTTGGCCGTTGACATCGCATACGACCCGGCGCAAGTCACAGTGGCGGCCAAAGGCTTGCCGTTAGCGGCTGTGCAACCCAAAACACCCCTGGTGCTGGGAGTAAAGCGCATCGCACAACTGTTGTTAGCACGGTAATCACACGGTGCTCTAGCCAAAACAAAACGCGAGGCCAAGTGCCCCGCGTTGTTTTTTGCGATAATAGCCTTAGAAAGGCAGGACGATTCGGCCTAACATCACCAGAAACAACAGCCCAATCACAGCCACATCCAGAAACATCAGCACGGAGAGGAAGAAAATCTGCTGGGGTAATAGCCCAAACACGTAACGCGAGCGCGAGCGCGAGCGCTTGCGCCTGGTCGATGGTGCAGGGGCAGGTTCCTCTTCAGCAACCTGACTGCGCAGACCGGCCATGAGATCTTCCTCTTCGAACACAGATGCTGTAGGGCGCGCCGTCGTCTGGGGTTGCGGGGCTGCAACTTGGGGCTGCACCGCCCTGGCCTGGGGCGGCGCTACGGCAGCGATCAAGGGTTGATCTTCGTCCTCGTCCTCCGGCGCGGATACCAAACCCGCCAACCAATCAGGCATTTCACTGCTCATCTGTCGGCCTCCTTGTGAACAGTCTGGTAGTCTTCAGTCAACAGTCTAGCCATGACCGGTTTCCAGACCACGCCACCCCGCAGGGCTTGTCCCGTGTCAAGGCTGTGTTACAATCAGGATACCGCAGAAGGAGACAATGTCAACTTGGCTGCCAGATTGCCCCGTGAATTCTATGCCCGCGATACGCTCACCGTCGCCCGCAACCTGCTCGGCAAGCGTCTGGTTCGGATGGATGACGGTGTGCGCCTGGCCGGGTGCATCACCGAAGTCGAAGCCTACATCGGCGAGAATGACCGCGCCAGTCACGCCAGCCCCGGCCCCACGGCGCGCAACGCCCCGATGTACGGTCCGCCGGGCTACACCTACGTCTACCTGATCTACGGGGTGCACCACTGCCTGAACATCGTCACCGAGCGTGAGGGATTCCCTGCAGCAATCCTCATCCGCGCGCTGGAACCGCTGGGGGGCCTGGCAATCCTTCAGAAACGACGTGGACTGCAATACCCATCACCCCATCTGACCTGCGGCCCCGGACGGCTCTGCGCCGCCCTGAACATCGACCGCGGCCTCAACGCCTGTGATCTCTGCGCGCCGGATGCGCTGTTGTGGATCGAAGACACCGCCACCGTGCCCGAGAACCAGATTGTACGCAGTCCCCGCATCGGCGTGCGTGGTGATCAGGCGGCGTTGGAAGCACGCTGGCGGTTCTACATCAAGAACAGCGCGTGGGTCAGTGGCCCACGCGCCTTCAACCATCGTTGGAAGACAGAGTAAACCTTGTCGCGATTTCAGCCGAGCCGCGTGCGAATAATCTCTTCCACCGTCGGGCGGCCGATCACCTGTAGCTCGTAGCGCACGCGCTCCATCGGATGATCGATCTTGAGCAGGCGCGTCAGGTCGATCGGCGTGCCGACGACGACCAGATCGCATGGCGTGTTGTTGATCGTCACTTCCAGGTCGCGCATCTGCTCGTGACCGTAGCCCATCGCCGGCAAAATCGCGCCTGTGTTCGGGTATTTCTGATACGTGGCGGTGATCGATTCGACCGCGTACGGCCGTGGATCGATGATCTCCGCCGCGCCGAACCGCTGCGCCGCCACATAACCAGCGCCGTAAGCCATCTCGCCATGCGTCAGCGTGGGGCCATCCTCCACCACCAACACACGTTTGCCGCGGATCGCCTCCGAATTCTCGACAAACAATGGCGAGGCAGCCTCCACAATAATTGCGCCGGGGTTGACCGCGCTCGCGTGCTGCCGCACACAACGCACACTCGCATAGTCCGCCGTGTCAATCTTGTTCAGCACGATCACATCGGCGGCGCGCAGGTTCGTTTCGCCGGGGTAGTAGGCTATCTCGTGCCCCGCCCGGTGCGGATCGGCCACCGTGATCCACAGATCGGGTTTGAAGAAGGGAATGTCGTTGTTGCCGCCATCCCACACCACAACGTCGGCCTCTTTTTCCACCTCGCGCAAAATGGCCTCGTAATCCACGCCAGCATACACAATCACACCGCGGTCGATGTGCGGTTCGTACTCCTCACGCTCCTCGATTGTGCAGTCGTGAGCATCCAGATCCGCGTAGGTGGCGAAACGCTGTACCGCCTGCTTCACCAAATCACCATAAGGCATCGGGTGGCGCACGGCGACGACCTTCTTGCCCATCCCCTGCAACACATCGCACACGTGGCGTGTCGTTTGCGACTTGCCAGAGCCGGTGCGCACAGCGCAAACGGCAACCACCGGTTTTGTGCTTGGCAGCATCGTCTTGTTGCCACCCAAGAGCACAAAATCAGCACCCAACGCATTGACCAATGAAGCCTTGTGCATCACGTATTCGTGCGGCACATCCGAATAAGAAAAGACGACTTGATCGACGTTATAGTGATGAATGAGCGTCGCCAAATCGGTCTCCGGATAAATGGGAATACCCTCAGGATACAGACTCCCAGCCAACTCGGCAGGATAGCGACGACCCTCAATATTCGGAATCTGCGTCGCGGTGAAAGCCACCACCGTGTACTTAGCGTTATCGCGGAAATAAGTGTTGAAGTTGTGAAAATCACGCCCGGCGGCACCCATGATCAGCACTCGGATTCTATCCATACCAAAACTCCTTTTAGAAATGACGTTGCAGACATCTGCGGACTCGTCTGCATCTTTCAAATGTACCGCACCCTGTCCCCGACAACAAGTGAAATTCGAGAAAAAAGGGGCGCAATTCCTCACATCGGAATTACGCCCCTCCGCTTATACAGAAAATATTCGGGCTATATCAAGATTTCTCGTCGACGGACGCCCTGAGAGCCTGCGCGATTTCGGTCTGCATCGGCACCAGTGCACCCAGCACGCCATTGACGAAACGCGGCGCGCTATCAGAACCATATCGCTTGGCCAACTCCACCGCCTCGTTGATCGCCACCTTGACGGGCACTTCACCGAGGGTGAATTCATAGAGCGCTATACGCAACAGATTGCGATCGATGATCGCCACTTGATCGAGCGGCCACTCCGGCGCGTGGGACTGGATGTAGTGATCCAGCAAATCACGACAGCCCGCCACCCCCACAACCAGACGTCGGGTGTAGGATTCTACGCGCGGCAGCGCCTCGGTATCGGCAAAACGCTGAGTCAACACTTCGCCGATTGGATGCGCCACAAGATCGACTTCGTAAAGAACCTGGAGCGCTAACTGGCGGGCCAAGCGACGCTCACCTTTCATACCTTCAATCCTCTCAATGTACGAAAATACACGCAGATGCGAAAATCCGTCTTAATTATCCAGTCCCTCGGGCTGTTTCTCCGCCTGCGGATAAACCACGTCCTCAATGTGAACGTTGACCGCATCGACAGGCATACCGATCATGTTCTGAATCGCGCGGGTGACCTCGTACTGCACGGCGCGCCCCAGGCGCAGCAGGCTGATGTCGGGACCAGCGACAATAGACAAGTCCACTGTGACCTTGTCCGCATCGATGCGCACGCCAACCGACTTGCCCTGAAGTCCCAAAATGCGATCCACGTCCTTCTCGACGAGACGCACCACACCGGGCACGCTCAACGCCGAGAACCGCGCAATCGTTTCGAGCACTTCGGTTTCTACCGTGACCATACCGGGAATGATTCCTGTTTCCATGCCAACCTCCTACATACTCAAGCCGCCATCAACCGGTACTACCGCGCCGGTGATGTAGGCCGCCGCATCCGAGGCCAAAAACGCCACAACACCCGCGATGTCTTCGGCAGCGCCAAACCGCCCCATCGGGATCAGCATGCGCATCTTCTCGGCCAGGTCCTCGGGCAATGCGGCGGTCATATCGGTCGTGACGAATCCCGGCGCAACCACGTTGACCGTGATGCCCCGTCCGGCTAACTCGCGCGCCATGCTTTTGGTCAAACCGATCAGGCCAGCTTTCGCCGCCGAGTAGTTGGCCTGCCCCACCTGCCCCATCAGGCCGGAAATCGAGCTGACGTTGATGATGCGCCCCGCGCGCTGTCGCGCCATCACACGCGCGGCTGCCTTGCCGACGTTGAACGCGCTCTTGAGGTCTACACGCAACACCTCGTCCCAGTCCGCTTCCTGCATCCGCAACAGCAGAGCGTCGCGCACGATGCCGGCATTGTTGACCAGAATATCGAGCCGACCAAGCGCGCTCACCGTAGTTTCTACCAGCGCCGCCGCCTGTGCGAAATCGCCCACATCGGCAGGCAGGGCCACGGCGCGCCGCCCCAATGCCTCGATCTCGGCCACAACTTGTGTAGCCGCTTCAGCATTGCGCGCATAGTTGACGGCAACATCCGCACCTTGCCGCGCCAGTTCCAACGCAATCGCGCGACCAATCCCACGCGAAGCGCCGGTCACCAACGCCGTCTTACCTTCCAAAGTCAACATCGCCCCGGTCTTCTACCCTGCGTCGCCAAGCGCGACACAGGGCGCTAACGCTTCCAACGCCTCGGCACGCGCATCGGGCAACGTCCGCTGCACCATGCCGGTGAGGACGTCCTTCGGCCCGACTTCGATGAAATGGTCCACGCCTTGCGTTGCCATCCACAACAGGCTCTCACGCCAGCGCACCGGCAAGGTGAGTTGGCGCAGCAACGCCTGGCGAATCTCGTCCGGTGTCGAGACCGGCGCAGCCGTCGCGTTCAAAACTACAGGGACCTCCGGCGCCCGCAACTGCACCGCGGCCAAAGTTTCGGCGAACGCTGCCTGCGCCTCACGCATCAGGCTGCTATGGGGTGCGACGCTGACCGCCAACCGCTGCATCCGCCGCACGCCATGCTCGGTCGCCAGCATGGTCGCCGCATCCAGCGCGGCGAGCGCACCAGAGATGACTACCTGGCCCGGACAGTTATCGTTGGCGATCACGAGTGGCTGTCCTGATGCCGCCGTCGCCGCGTCGCAGAGTGATTGCGCTGCCGCCAACGTCGCACCCAGGAGCACGGCCATGCCGCCCGGTGCGTTGTCGCCTGCGCGCGCCATAAGCCGCCCGCGTTCAGCAACCAAGCGCAAACCGGCCTCGAAATCGAACGCTCCGGCAGCGGCCAATGCGCTGAATTCCCCCAGGCTGTGCCCGGCCACAAAAACCGGTGACGACAACATCGTTCTGGCTGCCTGCCACGTCGCCAGGGCGATCACGAACAGCGCGGGCTGCGTGTACTCGGTCTGGTTCAGCTGCGCTTCTGGTCCGGAAAAACACAACTCGGTCAGCGCGTAACCCAGCACCGCATCCGCCCTATCACAAAATATCCGGGCCTCTGACGAGGCCCGGTACCAGGCTAAACCCATGCCTACATATTGCGAACCCTGTCCAGGGAAAAGAAAGGCAGCACTCATCCCAACGCTCCAGGGCCGGCGGCGCTCAGGTTAATCCTCCTTAACCTGCATGACCTTTTTGCCACGGTAAGCGCCGCAGTGCGGGCACACTTGATAAGGCCGCACAAGCTCGCCACACTGACAGGTCACCAGGGCCGGCAAAAGCGGCGAACGATAGCTGTTGGCGCGCCGGCGATCACGACGGCTGCGCGGGGTACGTCTCTTTGGTACTGCTGGCATTTTCTAACTCCCTTTTCTCATTATAAGATCGCCCTTTATAAGGACGGACACAGTGACGCCTATTATACAAAAAAGAGGGCGCATGTCAAACTGGATTCGAGGCATAGTTTCTGATATGCTATGCGCCCTCCGCCTTCATCTGCAAGGTTTGCTCACGATCGGCCTCGAGCTTCTGCAGCCCATTGTCGACGATGTGCAAGAGGCGGTTCAACTCGGCCTGCAACTGGCTCAGTGCATTGAACACGTATTCGTCAGCATCCGAGCGCAACACGACAGCGTCACGTTTGGCCCGCTTGGCGATGATTTCGGCTTGCTGGCGTGCTTCCTGCACCAGGCGATGTTCCGTCACCATCTGCTCGGCTTTCGTCCGTGCCGCGGCCAGGACCTGCTGCGCCTCCTGGTGTGCCGCGTTGAGCAAGGCATCCCGCTGCGCTACGATTTCCCGGGCCTGCGGTACCTCATCCGGTATCGCCGCACGTAACTGCGTCAGATGCGTGCGGACTTCATCCTCATTGACCGCACGCACTCCAAACAGCTTGGGGGATTCCTCCAGGATATAGCGTTCCAGTCGTTCGATCAGAAATTCGACGTCCATCGATACCTCCTGATTTCCTAAACGCGCGTTACAACGAGAGCTTGGGGATTTCACCTACACCATCTGCACGGCGTTGTTCATACTTGCGCAGCAGCATTTCCAAAACTACAGGGGGAGCCATTTGTGAGATGTCACCGCCGGCCAGAAACACTTCCTTGAGCAGACTGGCGCTGAGAAAGGCGTATTCGTAGCGGGTCATCAGACAGATCGTGTCGATCTCGGCCCAGAGTTGCTGGTTGGTGAGCGCCATCTGGTACTCCATCTCGAAATCGGAGATGACGCGCAAACCGCGCACCAACACCTGTGCGCCCACAGAGCGGGCCAGATTCACGGTCAGGCCGGTATACGCGCAAATGGTCACATTCTCCAGGTGAGTCAATGCCGTCCGCAGCATCTCCACCCGTTCCGCGGCAGAAAAGCACAGGGGCTTCTTTGGATTTTCGTACACAGCCACGATCAGTTGATCGAAGATTTTGGCTGCCCGCTGGGCGATATCCATATGACCAAAGTGCACCGGATCGAACGAACCAGGATAAACAGCGACTTTCTGCGTCAACTTAAATCTCCTCCGCCGCGCCAAAACTCGGCCACACGTTCTGCCAGAGATTGGTTTTCCGGCTGACTTAGATCGGGATCGGCTTGCAACAGGCTCTCGGCGATCATTCGTACTTGATGCAGCAAGCGGGTATCGGCCAACGCTGTCATCGGCAATTCGGGGAAGCCGCTCTGCTGCGTGCCCAGGAATTCGCCGGGGCCGCGCATCTCCAGGTCTTTCTGCGCCAGCACAAAACCGTCGGGGGTCGCGGCTACGGCTTTGAGGCGCTCGTTGGCGTCTTC
This sequence comes from Chloroflexota bacterium, assembly GCA_022707725.1. Lineage (GTDB taxonomy): Bacteria > Chloroflexota > Anaerolineae > B4-G1 > SLSP01 > DSWT01. Next base: position 12,275 of record JAKJAB010000024.1, read on the forward strand.
GGAGGCGCTGTCGGCCAACAGCAGACAGTAGGATTGATGCGCACCGCGGCCCACACGCCCGCGAAACTGGTGCAGTTGCGCCAGGCCGAAGCGGTCCGCGCCGTCGATGAGCATCACTGTGGCGTTTGGCACATCGATGCCCACCTCGACGACCGAGGTGGCGACCAGCACGTCGAGTTCGCCACGCGCAAACTGCCCCATCACAGCCTCTTTATCGGCGGAACGAAGTCGCCCGTGCAACAAGCCAAGTCGCAGATCGGGCAACACTTCCTTGCGCAAGCGGTCATATTCGGCGACCGCAGCTTTGGCGTCGATCTTCTCCGAGACTTCCACCAGGGGATAGATGATGAAGGCCTGCCGTCCTTGCTGTACCTGGGCGCGGATGAAGGCATAAGCACGCTCGCGCTCGCGGGGGAACAACACGCGCGTCTCGATAGGTTGCCGGCCCGGCGGCATCTCGTCCAACACGGAGACATCGAGATGTCCCCACACAGTCAATTCCAGCGAGCGCGGAATGGGCGTAGCCGTCATCATCAACAAATGTGGCGAGAATCGCCCATTGTAGCCCTTTTGGCGCAGCGCGCCGCGTTGTTCGACGCCGAAACGATGTTGCTCATCGACCACCACGAACGCGAGGTCTTGGAAAGCCACCGCTTCCTGAATCAGTGCGTGCGTGCCGACCACGACCTGCAAGGAGCCGTCTGCCAGCCCGGCGTAGACCGCTTCACGCTCCTCGCCGCTGGTACTACCGGTGAGCAGACCAAGGGTTGGACGTGGTTCTGGAAAGACCTCAAACAATTTGGAAAGACTCTTGTAGTGCTGCTCGGCGAGGATTTCCGTAGGGGCCATCAACGCGGCCTGAGCGCCGCTCGCCGCCGGCACCGCCATCGCCAACCCTGCAACCACCGTCTTACCCGCGCCAACATCGCCCTGCAAGAGGCGGTTCATCGGCTGACCGGAACTTAAATCGCGCAGGATCTCTTCGAGGGAGCGTTGCTGCGCGGCGGTCAGTATATAAGGCAAACTGGCTTGTAATGCCGCCACGTAAGCGGCATCAACCTGGATCGCGCGCCCCGGTTGCGACTTCCAGGCCAGTTTTTGGCGCAGCAGTCCCAATTGCAGGTAAAGGGTCTCTTCGAAGGCCAGACGGCGTCGTCCGGCATTGAGGTGTTCCTGATTGTCGGGCAGGTGGACGCCCCACAGAGCACGATCCAACGGAAGCAGGTCGTACTCTTTTCGCAAAGCGTCGGGCAGGGCATCGGGGACGCGTCTGGCCCACGCCGATAACGTGCGTTCCAGCGTCATCCGCATCCAACGCTGCTGCAAACCTTCCGTCAGCGCGTACACGGGCTGAATGCGCACGTTCGTCAAATCCTTGCGGCCCACCAGCTCCCAATCCGGGGCGTTCATCGTCAACCGACCCAGGTACTCGTCCACCTTGCCACTGACCAGGATTTGCATCCCGGAGCGGATGCGGCCTTCGAGGTAACTCTGGTTGAACCAGGTAACTTCCATCGTACCGGTGTTGTCGGAAAGCACAGCGCGGAACAGCGATTTGCCACCCTGGGTCTTGCGCAACCCGGCATCCCACACAGTCGCCAGGACGCTCACCAGCTCGCCATAGACCAGGCGGTTGATTGTCTTCAGGGTGGAGTAATCCTCATAGCGGCGGGGATAGAAGTACAACAAGTCACGCACGGTTTCGACACCGAGTTTCGCCAATAATTCCCCACGCTTCTTCCCAATGCCGGCCAACATCTCCACCGAGGCTTCGAGGCCCCGACCGGGTACGTTGCGCGGCTGGCGGTGAGAAGCAGGTTGCTCCGGCGGCAGGGCTGCCTGGGGTTCGGCCCCTATGGGTGCTTCCTCTGGGGTGCCTTCGGCTGTAGGCGAGGTGCGCAAAGCCGCACGCAAAGCCTGCATCGCCTCGCGCCGGGCTTCGATTTTGAGACTGCTATAAGCCCGCAGATGAGCGGCGATATCCTCCACCCAGGGACGAGCTGGTTCGCCAAATGCGCCCACGGCCTGTTTGACCCAGGTGTCGGCGTAGCGGGCTAATCCACCCGCGACAGCTTTATCCTGGCAGGCGTAATCTTTTTCCTCCAGGTTGAGGATCTTTTCCAATATTTCCAATGGTTTAACCATTCACGCTCCTAAAAGTCGGGTAATCGAGTCGTCGTTAGTCGGATCACAGATCACCGGCGCGGACCAAGGCTACACCCACAGCACCAGGGCCGACGTGCGCGCCGAAGATGGGGCCGACTTCCACCAGCAACGGCGAAGGATCAGGCGCGTAAGGCGCTAGGGCCTCGCTAAGCCGCGTGATAACAGCGGGATCAGCATGCGCGTGCAATACAGCCAACTTTTGCAGCGGGGCCATCGTCATCACTGTGTCGACCATGTGCTGGAGCGCGCGCTGATGCGTGCGCACCCGTCCGATCAACTGCGCCTCGCCAGCAGCAAACGCGATCATCGGCTTGATCTGCAACAGGGATACCAGCTTCGCGGCCGCCCAACTCACACGCCCGCTGCGGCGCAGGTACTCCGGCGAATCCAACATACCGAGTACGGTGGCACGCGCGCACGACTGCATGATCAACGCTTTGATCTCGTCCAGCGATGCGTCGCGCGCTACAGCCTCAGCCACCATCAGCGCCACCCAGCCAATCCCCATAGACACCTGTCCGGTATCGAAGACATGGACCGTCGCCCCTGTCAACTGCTGGGCAGCAAGCATCGCGTGGCTGTAAAGGCTGCTCACATTCGCTGAAGCAAACAAACCGATGATGTCGCGCGCGCCCTCCGCCACCAATGCCTGGTAAGCCTGTAGAAACTCAGCCGGAGCCGGAGCGGCTGTCTTCGGCATAACATCCGACGTCAACAATTGGCGGTAAAACCACCCATAATTGGCAGAGACTCCGACCAGGTGGCTGGTCTGCCCCATCAGCAAATAGATGGGGACGACTTTGATCTTGAACTGCTCAATCAGATGTGGCGGAATGTCCGCTACACCATCGGTGACGATGCGAATATGACCGCCCATGCGCGCTTAACGCCATACCCCCTCATAGATGACCATACCGACCCCTTCTGGACCGATATGCGAGGCCAGGATCGGGTCATAAGTGATGACGGGGAAGTCCCGGTTTGGCATGATTTGTTCGAGCCGGGTTTTGAGCAATAGCGCTTCCTCTGTTGGCTGCGCGCCGCTCTGGAAAATGACGAGTTGATTGATCCGCGAGAATTCGGAGGCAAACTCCACCAGCTTGTCGAGCGCCCGCTCCGGTTTACGGCTTTTCTCCTGCGGGATGATGTCGCCATCCTCAATCACGAGGAAGGGGTGAATTTTGAGCATCGCCCCGAGAATCGCCTGCATGGCGCTGAGTTTGCCGCTGTTGTAGATGTAATCCAGGGTGTGCGAGATCATCACCACGTAGATGCGGGGAATCATGCCCCGGATGCGTTTGACCACATCTGGCAGGGGCAGGTCGCCTTGCTGCAGCAATTCCCCGGCTTTCTCCACCAACAGTCCCAGGCCCACGGACATCGTCTGGGAATCCAGCACGGTAATATCGCACCGTCCCATAAAGTCACGAGCCGCGATGCGCGCGTTCCGCATGACAGGGCTGAGATGACTCGAGGACAGAATCAGCAACATACGGTTGGTGCGATACAGCGTGCGCTCGAAGACTGCGCGAAAGTCATCTGGGGAGGGGCCAATGATCTCCACGGGACTGCGCGACTGCTCCAGTTCGGCCAGTAAGTCAATATGACCGTCTGTTTGCTGATCATACATAAAGTTACGGCCATTTGCCTGGGCGACAATGGGCAACGAGACAATGCCAAGTTCACGGAGACGCGCCGCCGAGAGATAAGCCGTCCCATCGGTAATCAATTGAATGTGATGATTGCCGCTCACACCCTTGCTCCTTAGTTATAAATTCGTAATAATTCCGCTATCCTGACGAAGAACACATAAGACGCTCAATCGCGCCATATCCTCGCCAGGATTCATTTATTCAATGGAAATAATGTAGGGATAATGGGGTTGTCCGCCTTCGACAACCTCGAATTCCAGGTCGGGGTAGATCTCGCTCAACCGCTCGGCCAGCGCCTCTGCCTGAGCTGCATCCATGCCCTCACCGTAGTACAGCGTCACCAACTCACAGTCCTCAAGCTCAACCTCGGCTAACAGCCAATCAACCACCTCGCCGAAAGACTCTGCATCCACCACCAGGTCACCATCGAGCAGTCCAATGGCGTCGCCCTCCCGCACGTCGATGCCGTTTAGGGCCACGTCGCGGGTTGCCCACGTCACTTCGCCGGTGATCACCTCTTTGGCCGCGCGCAACATCGCCGCCACATTGCCATCCAGCGTCGCCTGTTGATCAAGGGCCAGGAGCGCAGACACGCCCTGCGGGATGGAGCGCGTCGGCACCACAGCGACATGCTTCTGGCTCACCTCCGCAGCTTGCTGCGCCGCCAGCAGAATATTCTTGTTATTGGGAAGAATGATAACGGAATCGGATAATGATTGATCAATGGCCGCCAGGATTTGCGCGGTGCTAGGATTCATGGTCTGCCCGCCCTCGACAATGCCGGTCGCGCCCAGACTGCGGAATACCTTTTGCAATCCGTCGCCAGCAGCCACGGCCACGACGGCGATATTGGGGGGTTCTTCCACCGGCATCAGCACACCGGCATGGGCGAAGGTTGAGGCAGGCACCGCTTCTCGCCCCGCGATGTACGCTTCGTACTGAGTTTGCATATCCTCAACGACGACATCGCGCAGAGAGCCGCACTTCGCGCCGTAGCTGATGGGGATGCCCGGATCGAGCACGTGCACGTGCACTTTAACGGTCTGCGGATCGCCCACCACCAGAGCGGAATCCCCCATCGCTTCAATGGTAGCGCGCATCCCGGCGACATCCAAAGCATGACCGGCGACAATAAACTGTACATCATACGGATAATTACTATCGAAATGTAATGCCTCAGTCATTAGATCGTGGGGCGCTTCGTGGACTTGTATCGCCAGCGTCGCACTGGCGGTGGGACGTTCGATTTCTTCTACCGATAACCCTTTCATATAGCGCAACATCCCTTCAAGGACCACAAACAGCCCCTGCCCACCTGAATCGACGACGCCGGCCTGACGCAACACCGGCAGCAATTGTGGGGTACGAGCGACAGCGGACTTCGCCCGTTGGACCAACCGCTCAAAAACACACTGTAAATCCTCGGTCTCCTGCACGGCTAACGCAGACTCCTCCGCCACCTCACGCATGACGGTCAGGATTGTGCCTTCCACCGGCTTGACGACGCCCTTGTAGGCAGTGTCGCGCGCTTCATTCAGCGCGACCGGCATATCTGCAGCACTCATGTACCCTTTAGAGTCCAGACCACGCGCAAACCCGCGCAAAATCTGGGAAAGAATCACACCGGAGTTGCCGCGCGCGCCCATCAGCGCGCCATGGGCCACCTTGCTGGCAAGACGTCCTACGTTCTCTTCTTCCACATCGGCGATTTCACTCCAGGCGGATGTCATCGTCAACATCATGTTTGTCCCGGTATCACCATCCGGCACTGGAAAGACGTTGAGCGCGTTGATCTCCGCCTGGTGTTGTCGAAGCCAGGACAAGGCGGCCGCCACCATAAATTTCAAGTCATGCCCATCAAGACTATAGACGCTCTCACTGCCCCCTCGTTCGCCCACACTAAGCCCCCTAATCTATATCGCTGACGCGCAAAGCCTGGATATGTACATTCACTTTAGCCACTGGCAACTCGAGAATCTTTTCAATCTGGTACTTGACCACATGTTTGATGCTCTCAGCCACGGTTGACACCCGCGTTCCGTATTCTACCACCACGTACAAGTCCACGACAACCTTCCCTTCCCGGACCTGTACTTCCACCCCACGTTTCCTGTCAGCGGACAAAATATCGGCCAGGCCGGTCGCAAAGTTTTTAGGAACCGTGCCTACAACCCCATAGCACGTCTGTACCGCCTCGCTGACAACTGACGCGATTGCGGCAGGGGACACATCTATTCTCCCCCGAGGTTGCACCTTTTCATCCATAAAACCCTCCTCCCAGTTGCATCTTTTCCTCTTTGTGGTATGATGACCGCCGTCATCGAGACAGAAGAGGTGAAAAAATGGCAAAATGTGAAATTTGCGGTAAGGCCCCAATGTTTGGGCACAATGTCAGTCACTCAAACCGGGCGACCAACCGGCAATTCCGCCCCAACATTCAGTCCAAGCGGATGCTGGTCGACGGTGCGTGGCGGCGTATTCACATCTGTACACGCTGTTTGCGCACGCTATCCCGTGGCGGGAAGTAACGTACACTGTACTGAATCCCACGTAACAGCCCCGTTGACCAACCCGGAAAC
>JAKJAB010000250.1 GCA_022707725.1 Chloroflexota bacterium
GAGTTGTTCAACAGCCCGCACGAGTGGCAGCCGCTCATCGAAGAACGCCTGATCGACTTCGTGCGGATGCACGTCAGCCAGATGGGCGGGATCACGCCTGCGCGCGCAGTGGCCCTGTTCGCCAATATGTACGGCGTGAAGACGGCGTGGCATGGGCCAGGCGACACCTCGCCGGTGGGCCACGCCGCGAATCTGCACCTCGACTTGTGGGCGCCGAACTTCGGTATCCAGGAATGGTGCCGCTTCCCGGAGCATGTCTACGCGATGTTCCCCGGTCTGCCGGAAGTGCGCAACGGTTATATGTATCCGAACGACAAACCCGGCCTGGGCATCGATATCGATGAAGCGTTGGCGGCGAAGTACCCCTGCGAGGATACCATCGAGTGGTGGACGCAGACCCGTTGGCCCGACGGCAGCCCAGCGCGACCGTAACGCAACACGTGAGGCGTGAGGGTGCTCGCGTAGTTGACTTGTTCACGCCACGGTACGCATCAAGGTTCGAGAATGTAGCAAATGGCGGACCAACGGCGACATTTGACATTAGCGCATTTGTGCACATAATAGCGTCAGTAGAGGTTAGCACATAACTTTATGGCTTGTGGTGTTTTCTCAATCACAGAGGGGGGAGATATGAAATTCCGAAGGTTGGGTATCTTGATGGTGCTGGCTGCTGTGTTGTTGACGAGCCTTGTGACAGGCTGTCAGGGGCGATCGCAGAAAATTGTTGTGGCGACAGATGCGACGTGGCCGCCGATGGAATACGTGGACGAGAACAAGAAAATCGTTGGGTTCGATATCGACTTGATGAATGCCGTTGCCAAAGAAGCCGGGCTTGAAGTCGAATACCGCAACGTGGCCTGGGACGGCATCTTCGCCGGTCTCGCCGCGGGAGAGTACGACGCCGTGATTTCATCGGTGACGATCACCGATGAGCGCAAGGCGCAATACGATTTCTCGGAGCCATACATCAACGCCGGGCAGATCGTTGTCGTGCAGGCCGGCAGCGACATCACCGGGCCAGATGCATTGAGCGGGCGCACCGTCGGCGCGCAAATCAGCACAACCGGCGCGTTTGCCATCCAGGCGATGCAAGGCGTCACGGTGAAAGAGTACGACGAGATCGGCTTCGCGTTCGAGGACCTCGTAGCCGGGCGTATCGATGCGGTCGTGTGCGATACCCCAGTGGCGGCGGACTTCGCGCTGCAACGCGCGGAGTACCAGGCCAAGCTGAAGATCGTCGGCGATTCGTTCACCGATGAGTACTACGGCATTCTCGTGCAGAAGGGCAACACCGATTTGCTGGCTAAGATCAACCAGGGACTTGCAGCGGTGCAGGACAAGGGCATCGATAAAGAACTAGTAAAAAAGTGGCTAAGGTAAGCGTTGCATTTGTGCTAATCTCCACTTGAGTGTGTTTTAGTCCCATAAGCAGTTGAATACAGAGAACACGGAAAGAACCCCCGTGTTCTCTGTGATTATTTTCCGGCCAATTCAACCTTACGCAGGTTAGCCTGGACTCGTTATCTCCAGGCTGTCATTTGCCGCCTTCGCAAGGTTCTTGTAGGAGGACTTATGAAAGCTGAATCCCATACGAAACATGCCGTCCATCACTATGGTTGGCAGCATGATGACAGCACCCTGATTCCCCGCGAGCGCAGCTTGATGATTGCCTGGTGGATTGCCATTGTCGCGGCGGTCGTCTTTATCGCTGGAGTGGTGCTGTTCAAGCCTGTTCCTTACCAGGAAATCATTGGTTTCATCGGAGATGGGCTGGTGGTTACGTTCCAGATTACCATCGTATCGATGACGTTCGCGTTGATTCTGGGTCTGATCGCTGGATTGGGCCGCACAGCGACCAACTCGTTCTTCAATATTCTGACCTCATTGTACGTCGAAGTCATTCGCGGCATCCCGCTGCTGGCGCAGTTGTTCTGGATTTATTACGCGATGTCCCGTTTTGTCCGTTTGGGACCGCAGGTGTCGGCGGTGTTGGGGCTGTCGATCTGCTACGGCGCGTATATCGGTGAGACGTTCCGCGGCGGAATTCAATCGATTCCCAAGGGACAGATGGAGGCTGCGCGCGCGTTGGGTCTCACCCGTGGGCAGGCGATGCGTTACGTGATCATCCCGCAGGCGGTGCGCGTCATCCTGCCGCCGGTCGGCAATGAGTTCATCGCTATGCTCAAGGACTCGTCGTTGGTCTCGGTGTTGGCAATCTCCGATATGCTGCGGCGGGGCCGGGAGTACGCATCGCGCACGTTCGCCTACTTCGAAACGTACACCCTGGTGGCGTTGGTGTATTTGCTGGTGACGTTGATCTTCTCGCGCGTCGTCTTCTACATCGAGCACGGCATGTCGCGCCAGGATAAGGACCAGCCGGTGACGCTGATGCATCGTCTTGCTGGAGTGGTGGTCGATCTGGTGGTGCTGGACTTCATCGGTTTGATCGTGTACGGCTTGCTTCAGCCGTTGGCTTTGCTCTTTACCGGCCTGCCGGTCAATGCGGTTTTGGCGGTCGTGATGCTCGTGGTCGGCTTGATCTACCTTTTGCTTTTCTGGACGCGCGCGGGCCGGACGCCGGGCATGATGGCGGTAGGGCTGCAACTTTCGACTGAACAGGGCGAGCATCCGTCGTTTCCGCAGGCGCTCGAACGACTGCTGTTTCTGATTTTGCCGCTGCCGGGGTTGAGCCTGCTGTGGATGCAGTGGTCGCCCACCGGGGAAGCGCTGCACGACCGCTTTGCGGGTACCCGCGTCGGACGGGATTAAGAAGTTCTCAACGGATCGAACGGATTCTAACGGAGTTGTTTCCGTTATATCCGTTGAATCCATCGAGCTAATCAGGGAGTCACAAGATGAGTACAACGCCAATCGTTCAGATTCGGAATTTGCACAAGCGTTTTGGCCGCGTCCACGCGCTCAACGATGTGAGCCTGGATGTGGAAGCGGGCGAAGTCGTCGTCATCATCGGGCCGAGTGGATCGGGCAAATCGACGCTGCTGCGTTGCGTCAACCGGCTGGAAGTGCCGACCAGCGGCACGATCAGTATCGACGGGGCGGAGATTCGCAGCGACGAGCGCCAGGTCAACCAGATGCGCGCCGAGGTAGGGATGGTGTTCCAGCAGTTCAACCTCTTCCCGCACATGACGGCGACGGAGAACATCATCCTGGGGCCGATGACGGTTCGCAAGTGGGAGCGCGAGCGCGCCGTGACGCTGGCCCACGAGCTTTTAGCCAAAGTCGGCATCCCCGAAAAGGCCGACGTCTACCCGGAGCAACTGTCCGGCGGGCAGCAGCAGCGCGTCGCCATTGCGCGCTCGCTGGCGATGGAGCCGAAGATCATGCTCTTCGACGAACCGACCTCGGCCCTCGACCCGGAGATGATCAAGGAAGTGCTCGACGTGATGCTCGACCTGGCCCGCGACGGCATGACGATGATGGTGGTTTCGCACGAGATGGGGTTCGCTCGCAATGCCGCCAGGCGCATCGTCTTTATGGATCAAGGCGAGATCATCGAAATGACCACGCCGGAACTGCTCTACACCGCCCCGCAGCACGAGCGGACGAAGCGGTTCTTGAGCCAGATTTTACATTAGTCTGAAGTCTAAAGTCGAAAGGCCAAAATCAAAATGGAAACGATGACCAGCCGTGAACGTGTGATTCGTGCTTTGCGCTTCGAGCGCCCCGACCGCGCGCCGCGCAACCTATGGACGCTGCCGGGCATCACGATGTTTCGCGCCGACGAGTTAGCAGTGCTGCGCGCGCGCTTCCCGGAGGACTTCGCTGGGCCGGACGCGCAATATGGGCGCGCCGAGCGCGCACGTGGCGTCCCCAACCAGGTGGGTGTGTATACCGACGAGTGGGGCTGCACGTGGACAGTGCTCCAGCCGGGCATCATCGGCGAGGTCAAAGATGCGCCGCTGGCTGATTGGGCTGCGCTGGCGCACTATCGCCCGCCCTACGAAATCCTGGATAATGCCGATTTTAGTCGCGTCGATGCGAGTTGCGCCCAGAGCGATAAATTCATCCTGGCCGGAACCACCGTGCGTCCTTTCGAACGGATGCAATTCATCCGTGGACCAGAGAAACTTTACATCGATCTGGCCTACGGGACGGCAGAACTGTTCACCTTGCGCGATATGGTCCACGAATTCTTTATGCGTGAGTTGGAACTGTGGGTTCGGACCGACGTGGATGCGATTAGCTTTATGGACGACTGGGGCGCGCAACACCGCCTGCTCATTTCGCCGCAGATGTGGCGCGAGGTGTTCAGACCGCTTTACGCAGATTATGTGAACCTCATCCACAGCGCCGGAAAATTCGCCTTCATGCACTCGGATGGGCATATCGCTGCTATTTACCCCGACCTGATCGAAATCGGTGTGGATGCGCTCAACTCACAGCTTTTTTGTATGGATATTGAGACCTTGGGGAAAGTGTACCGCGGCAAGATCACCTTTTGGGGTGAGATCGATCGCCAGGACTTGTTGCCGTTCGGGACGCCCGACGCGGTGAAAGCCGGCGTGCGTCGTGTGCGCCGCGCCCTCGGCGACGGTTCCGGCGGCGTCATCGCGCAGTGCGAGTGGGGCAACGATGTGCCGATGGAGAACGTCGCTGCTGTGTTCGAGGCGTGGTTGGAGTAGCTTTCAGCTATTAGTTATCAGCGATTAGCCCTCGCTGTGATTGTTTCTGGCTGAAAGCTGACGGTTGACTGCTGATCGCTAAAGGGGGAACGACTATGCAATGGGAAAACTTAACGGCGAGGGCATTTGCGGAGGCCGTGCGTGAGACCGGCGTCTGCGTGATCGCGATGGGGGTGTTGGAGAAGCACAGCGAGCATCTGCCGCTGGGCACGGACTTTCTCAACGCGCACAAGATCGCGTGTCTGGCGGCAGAACAGGAACCGGCGATCGTCTTCCCGCCATTCTACTTCGGCCAGATTAACGAGGCGCGCTGCTTTCCTGGCGCGCTAACGCTCAAGCCGACACTGTTGCTGGACGTGATTCAGAGCGTCTTCGACGAAATCGGGCGCAACGGTTTCAAGAAGATCGTCGTCTTCAACGGGCACGGCGGAAATACGCATCTACTACAATTCCTCAACCAGTGCGCGTTGTGGGAGGAGAAGCCGTATCAGTTGTACATGCCGCTGGGTCTCACACCGGAACGGCAGACGCAATGGCAGGCCATCGTGGAGACCGAGTTCCACGGTCACGCTTGTGAGTGCGAAACGTCCATCAGCCTGGCAAATCACCCGGAGCTTGTGCGGATGGATCTTGTCCCGGCGGAACCGGCGTTGCCGCTTAACCGACTGGCGCACTTGCCGGCAACGCACACCGGCATCTGGTGGTACGCGAATCACCCCGATCACTACGCTGGAGACGCCCGCGTCGCCACACGCGAAAAGGGCCTCGCGCTGCGCCAACTGCAAATCGACGACCTGATTGAATACATTGCGGTGGTCAAGGCTGATCAGGTCGCGCCAGCGCTCACTC